>NZ_JBKHUP010000032.1:0-68598 GCF_046565525.1 Coleofasciculus sp.
TTGCAACACTTGCGAATGAACCTGTTGCAGGTTTTCACTTGTTTTTCGATATGCGGTTAATCCACGGCATTGACTAGCATAAGTTGGACGCGGCGCATTAGCCGGGATGATGTATTCGCAATGGAGGGAACAAGCGTTAATTCGGCAACTACGGGAACGATACCAATCTTTTCTTTCGGCTAACGCATAGTTGTATACGCGTCGGCATTGTTCTAGCCAATCTTGAAAAATGGCAATTTGACTAGACGTTGGTTTGAGTTTGTACTCGTAGGTTAAATTCAACACTTGCATCACCTCCTACCAGGATGATACATTAACTTTTAAAAAGCGTCATGACGATTTATAAAAGCCGCCCGAAAAGGGCAAGGCTTTAAACCCAATTTTCTGGTAAGAAATCTAGCGTCATGAACTCCTTAAGCGAATGATACTGATCCTCATTAGGATTAACGGTTTTTCTCAATCAGGCATCAACCTTAAGACAGAAATACAATTCCCTCCCCAAGACGGCGGGGAGGGTTAGGGAGGGTTCAATTTAAGGTATTACTTTCTTTTTGACCTTAAATTGACACCCATGGATATATCGTCTCCTTATATTGAGGAACCAACGACGCTTACATGATTCCTAGTGCGTGCAGAACTCCTTGACCCGAAAAGTACTCGACGAATACAGCAATAATGAAGCCTAGCATGGCTAGACGACCATTCCAAATTTCGGCTTGGGGGCTGAAGCCAAATTTCCAAGCATTGCGTTGTTCGGGACTGGTGAGGGTTTCGGGTGCTGGTGTAGTGGGTTGGTTTGTCATACTCTAATTCTCCGTTTAAGTTATCTATGATTGCCTTTGTAAATAAATGTAACCTTGATTGAGGCTAATGTTATCCCTCTTAGGTGAGAAACTTCTGGATTGTTTATCTTTCGGTATCGATGTTAGTAATGCTTCATCCACCTGACTCGCGCTCAAAATTTATATTCCCCTCGCATCCCCCTTAAAAAGGGGGATCTTTTATGAAGGAAGGGTTTCAGCCTTCAGTTGACAAAGGCTTTGCGCTCCTACAGTTTCCAGTTGAGAATAGTGCCATATCTGAATTAAAACTGGATTATTTACCATCACCTTTATCTAAATCTACAGATTCCTCAGATTGGGGATGAGCTGGGGTTAATTGTGCGGTTGGAGTTAGAGGGGTAGCTAAGGCGGCGCTATTATTGTTAATGATCGCTAAACCGAAAACTAGGCAAATTGGAATTAAGCACAAGGCGAGGATTTGACGCAGTTTGCTGAGTTGTAATTTCATGTTTAATAACGGCATAATAGTCTTTAAAGGGAACAGGGGACAGGGAATAGGGAACAGGGAATAGGCGATTTAAATGCACATCAGCTTATTCTTTTTTTTGGACTAAACCTACCCTGACAAGTCTATCAAATGGTTCTGGAGCTTGCATTATGGATGCTCTTGGCGTCTGTGGAGACTCTCCAGAACTCTGAGCATACTTTCCAATAGTGGCAATAAACCCCTACAATTTCCTTCATACTAAAGACAGAAAAAAGGAAAATTTGACCCTTCGTTTCGTTGGAGGGAACCTGGTTTTGACCCTTTGCTTCTCTCAAGAGCATCAGAATCTGGACAGCTCGGCGATCATTGCGTTAATGATTCCTACTTTTGCTATATTAGGGCTTGCTGCAAAACTGCCAAACCCTTATGGATGGATCAAGGCTTTGAGTGGCATTGATATTTGCTCCTGTTCAAGGAAAAAGGGTTTAACCCTTTTATACCCTTGCACCGCTATCAGGGAAAATGTACTATGGCTCCCCCGGCTTCCCCGGCTTCCCCTGCTCCCCCGGCTTCCAGAACTCCCTACCCCCACCACCAGACTCCCTGCAGCAACCCCTATATTAGTGCGATCGCGCGATCGGTATAGTCGGGTAGACGAGGCGTTTTCCCATCTCGATCCGGAACCGCTTCTACAAAAACATCCTTATACTCCATCTGAACATTGCCAAAAATAGTCGCAAAGGCTACGTCAGCAGCATCTCGCCCTATCCCAATCCGAATGAACCCATTACAGGGGGCGAGTCTAGTAGGGTCAAACAAATACCAGCGATCGCCTAAATACGCCTCAAAATAAGCATGGAAATCTGGAGGTTCTAAATTGTAGGCATATCCAGTAACAAATCGAGCCGGAATATTTAACGCCCGACAAAAAGCAATCCCTAAATGGGCAAAATCTCGACAAACCCCCGCTCGTTCTGTTGCGGTATCATAAGCCGAGGTATGTTGATTGGTGCTACCTGACAAATAGGTGACGTTATCGTAAATCCAGTTACAGATAGCCGTAACTCGGGAATAGTCAGGAATCAAATCACCAAACTCATGCTGTGCCAGACGCATAAGCCGATCTGACTCACAGTAACGCGATGGGTAGAGGTAATGTAAGTTTTCTAATGGTAACTTAGCCGGAGGAATTTCCGCAATCGAACTGGGATCTTCATCCTGATAAGATAAATCCACAGTTGCTTGATAAGAAATCTGCAAGTCACCTGGGGATGCATTGATTCGTAGATATCGGTTTTCCATCACAGGAGTAACATACTCCTCATAATTCATGGATGGTTCTATTTGCAAGCTTTCTTGCAGGATTTTTTGATATTTTTTCTCAACAACACTGAGATTAAAAATAAGGGTGCTACTTGCTGCAACACTATAGTTTAATTTACAGCCCAGATTGAATTTCATAATCTAAAGGAGAATGAGTTTTGAGTTTTTCTCTAGTAAAGTAAATTTGCCATTATTTTGCATTTATATTAATCTTCCTTAAGTCACATTTTTTAAATCGACAATATCGAGTATAATTGCGATAAAAATAGAATTTTTATTGAAAATAACAAATTATAAATTATAAATAACCAATGGCTAATGACGATCTTAGCGTTAACCTGTGCCCACCTACTTCTTAATCTTAAGAAGCTTTATGAGTCGGCTGTTTGGCGGCTGAACCCGAAGAGCGACATTGAGGAGGCTCGGCTAACACCGCGATGATTCCCACCCTTTTGGTTTCTAGGGTGGTATCGCTAAGCAAATCAACCACCTCTACTCCCAAAATCTCCTGGATTAGCTCTCTTAATAGAGGCTTGATCGCGGCATTCAAATCCGATCGCACCTGCTGGGTTAGGGCTTCCTCTCCCTGGTTAGCGAGTAACTGCTCTGGCTGAGTAACGGCATCTTCCAGAATAAGCGTAACTCTATTGCCTTGAATACTGCTAGTTATTTGGCTCGGTTGATGCCCAAGTTGCTCACGGTACAGTGATTGTACTCCTTGGGAGAGGTTGCGTTCCAACTGCCCACGGGTCGGAAGTGCTTTTTTTGACATAGACGTAACGGACGTAACGTAGAGGACGATAGCAATGAATTAGCTCAGATGGATGCTTGGAAATTAAGCGTATCACAAAATGTCACACTCAAACTCTTGCTCGCACAGGTTGCATCTGCTCACGTCCACCAAGTCCTCTGGGAGCATTTTATGAGATGCATTAGTAGCCAAGATATGACCAATGGCGAATCACTATCTAGAGTAACAGTTGTTACAAAATCTTGACATTAGCTTTGTTAACCTAAGTAACAACCCCGAAAAAGGAAGCAAAATGCCGTGGGATCATCGGTTTGTATTCAGATTATCGAGGGAAATCCCCATTTGCGATCGCTGCTAGGTTGGCACTTGCAGCAGGCGGACTATTGGGTTTATCAATCCGCCACCCTCTATCAAGCCAGAGAGACATTCTACAATCGCCAACCCACTCTCGTCATTCTCGACTCTGACTTGCCCGATGGCGATGGAGTAGAGTTTTGCCGCTGGATTCAGCAGCAGCGACGTTCGTTAATTTTAATGCTGTCTGCCCGTAATCACGAAGCCGATATTGTCCAAGGGTTAAAAGCCGGTGCTGATGATTATCTGACTAAACCCTTTGGGATGCAGGAATTTCTGGCAAGAGTTGAGGCGCTGATTCGACGCATCCGGATGACGGCTGTACCAATGACGCTGGAATATGGTGATCTCAAAATTGATTTAGTCCAGCGCCGGGTTTGTTACCAAGGGGAGTTTGTTGATTTAACGCCTCAGGAATTTAGTTTGCTCTACGTCTTAACCCAAGCTGAAGGACTACCATTGAGTCGTTCTGAATTACTACGTCGGGCGTGGCCCGATGCTATTGACAATCCCCGTACTATTGATACCCATGTCCTCTCGTTGCGTAAAAAAATTGAAACTGATCCCCGACAACCGAGTTTAATTCAAACGGTACGGAATGTCGGTTATCGGTTTAATCCAGACATGCTGGAGAGGAGCCAATCAACTGTAGGAGGACAAGAGAATAATTATCCGACTTCTCGATCCAATGCCGCACCCGTAGCCGCGAGTACAGCTTGGGGGCAATAGTTCCAGGTGCAGGGGAAGCAATGTAGAGACGCGATGCAAGAAGCGTCTGGGAGTTAAGTGTTGCACTAACTCAGGGCGGGTTTTGAACAAAACAAATGTTATTATCAATAGCTTGCGCGAAATCCTTAAACCCGCCCCTACAACTCACGCGCCATGCCTTATGCGCCAAGTGAAGGGTCAAAACTCCTCTACCCCCCACTCTTGAGCCGCTTGCGCTTGGGCTTTTACTAAGGAATCTCGTAACAGGTTCCAGTCCATATTAGTCGCTGATGTATCTTGCATGAGCTGACCTGTCTGTAAATACAATATCCGATTACAGAAGAGTTTAGCCATGTCTAACTGATGATTAACCATTAAAACGGTAATCTGATCCTGATCCGCCATGTCAGCCAAGACACCCAGAACATGAGAGGCTGTCCCCGCATCGAGGGCGGATGTGGGTTCATCCAGTAAGATAATTTGGGGTTGACAAATTAAAGCCCGCGCGATCGCAACCAGTTGTCGCTGTCCGACTGAAAGTTGTAATTCGGTGCGTTCCAGCCAATTTTCTGGGATGTGAAGCCGTTCCCCATAGGTTTGAATCCGTTGTGCGATCGCGGATTTTCCTAGCTGCTGTAACACCAATGGATAAGCCAGCGCCTCCCGTACCGTCATTCCCAATAATTTTGGTTCTTGGGGAACCAGCATAATTTGCCGTCGTAACTGAAGCACAGGAATAGTCTGAATCTCTTGATTATCCAGATAAATCTTACCGCTAGTTGGCTCACTCAATCGGTTCAACAGCCGCAGCAGTGAACTTTTGCCTGCACCAGACGGACCAATTAAGGTTATGCGATCGCCTTTAGCTACCTCAAAAGAAATATCACCCAGAATAGTGGTTCCTGGAATCGCCCCTTTAGCTGATGTGACAAAACTCACTTGCTTCAGTTGGAGTTGAGCAACCGTCGGGGATAATGAATAATCATATACCATGGGCGAGTTCATTCTTAACTAGAGGTACAGTCTCATGGTTACAAAATAGCGAAGGTGAAAGCCCCCGTATTTCAATCGGGGGATGAAACCGAGCGATGCGTCCTTTTGCAGCAACTTTAGTTGCGAGTCATTTCATCCTGATAGCACTTAACCAATAATGTAGTATAATACCAACAAACATTGCAAGAAATCGAAGCAAGTGTTTAACCTAATTTACGAGTTTAAGTTAAAACCAACTGGCGCTCAAATAGCCACTTTTGAGGAGTGGCTAGAACAATGTCGTCGAGTGTATAACTACGCTCTAAGTGAGCGAAAAGATTGGGTGAACTCTTGTAAATGTCCGATAAATGCTTGCTCGATTAAAAGCGAGTACATCATACCTGCCGACAGAAAAGCACCCACCTATTCCAGCCAGTGTGGAAGTCTCACCCAAGCTAAAAAGAATATCCCTGAACTCAAGAAAGTACACTCACAAGTGCTACAACAAACCCTTAAACGTTTGCAATTGGCATTCGAGGGAATGTGGAAGAATGGGAGAGGCTTTCCACGGTACAAGAAAGCAGGTCGGATGCGGTCATTCGTATTTCCCAGCTTGAGCAATCAACCCATTGAAGGGAGTCATGTTAGGCTACCCAAGATGGGATTAGTCAAATTCAAGCAATCCCGTTCAATACCTGAAGATGCAGTCATCAAACAGGCGCGGGTTGTGAGACGGGCATCCGGCTGGTATGTACAACTAACCCTGCAATGGAAAGTAGATGTACCGGAAATCAATCCATCGGGTACGTCAATAGGAATAGATGTCGGTATCAGCCATTTTGCCGCCGTGTCTAATGGGCGATTGTTCCCCAATCCACAACCGTTTAAGCGACTAGAACGCAAGCTTAAATCGCTGCAACGAAAAGTAACTAATAAGCGGTTCGGGTCAAACAATCGCGCCAAGGCACAAGCCAAGGTGAGCCGACTACATGAGCGGATAGCCAACACCCGAAAAAATTACCACTGGGAGTTAGCCCATAACCTCTGTGATTGGGCGGAAATGATATTTGCCGAACAACTCAACCTGAAGGCTCTCTCGCGGGGATTCCTCTCCAAACACTGCCTAGATGCAGGTTGGGGGCAGTTTCTGGATATCCTTTCCCAATGTTGTTTCAAGCGAGGGGTGTACTTCCAGAAAGTACCCGCAGCGGGAACCAGTCAGACCTGTCCCAAGTGCCTAAAAGAGACAGGCAGAAAGAAACTCTCACAGCGGGTACACAAATGTCAGTTTTGTGGGTACACCTGCGATAGAGATGTAGCAGCCGCCAAGGTAGTAGAAATTAGAGGATTGCAAGCCGTGGGACACACGGTGGGTAAGCTTTCTGAGGGTAAAGGTCACGTCCTGGAAGACGCTAAACTCTGCCTCCCTACGACGGAAGAATCACCCACGCTTTCAGCCGGGTGAGTGTCAACTATTGTTCTCCTGATTCGTCTACTTCTCTGACGTTTCCCACATTTACGGTAGTTTCTGCCCGGGCAATCACATCTTTAGCTAACCTTTCACTAAATCCCACCGTAAACGCGATCGCAAAATAAAATAATTCCTCTTTTCTACCTGTAGCATTGGTTGGGTTCGTATCTAGGGGAACAAGTCCAGAACTAATCAAGGCATACATAAAAACACCAAATGATGCTCCAATTACTGGCTTAAATGCCCCGATTAAAAATGGAATGATTGGATCGAGAATTTCTCGAAACTCTACATCAAATTCCTTAAGTCTAATTAAAATACTGACCACACTCCCCAACGCTCCAGATGCCCCAACCACAAACACTCGGAAAATAACTTGAGAATCTTCTGGAGATAAAGAAATATTTTCCAAACCAAAGGGCAAGGTTATGGTTAATTGGTTAGCCGCTTGATTTTGTTCCTTCATTAATTGAAGTTGATCCTTGACATCATCTAGCGATGCCAAGGTTGATTCAATCGTGCTGATTCTTTCTTCCAGCGTTTGACCGCTTTCCCCAGCAACTGAGCTTAACGCTCTTTGTGGAGCCTCCATACCTGCTAAGGTTTGTTCTATTTCCCTGCGTTCATTGCTAATTTTCTCCAAGGATTGACTAACTTGGGCTATTTCTGAAGTTTGAGTTCCATAATTCAAAAAATAAACAGAAGAAACCAGCGCAATAATCCCCGCCAACGAAAAAGGGAAACACAGTCCGATGATTACTTTGGTTGGTACTGAATCTAAATAGTAAATATCGATAAAAGTATTATAAATTGATCGTCTTAGTATGATAAAAAATGATTCGTGTCTCCGTAACGAGCGCAACAGTCTCAGGCGGGTTCGTTTTACCAGAGAAATACTAGCTTTGCCATCCACAACAAATTTAATCGCTGGAATTAAAACATCAATGATACTGGTAAGTTCAAGAACTCTTGGTTCATGTCCTTTGTCAACTTGCTTCTTTTTTATACTCAGTCTTTCAAGCCTCTGAATAAAGACTAAAATACTAGAAATTTCGTCAAGAATTTCTTGGCGAGCCTTTGGCAATTTATCAATATTTGTTTCTTTATTGACTAATTCATTAACTAATTGCATAATTTCTTGCTTTTTGATAGCGAAATTATGCATATAGTCTTGAGTTGAATTCATTCTAGGCTTCCCGATACATCATCGTTCCCAGGCAGAGCCTCCCTTAATTTTCAAGGGAGCAAACCTTGACTAAAAACCGTCCAAATTGTCCAACCATCTACGAGTAATAACAATAGCGTCAATCCTAGCAAAATTAGATACATCCAAGGTTGTGCCAATGGACGAATATCGGTGGTATCGATACCTGTATAAGTTTCTACTAATTTAACTAACCGAGCAAATCCCACCACACGCATGGGTAGTAAATACGCCTGAGCCGATGACTGACTCACAAAATAGTAAACCAATCCTCCTTGTCCCGTCGTCCGCATTTTTAAATCTTTAACATCCGCCCAAGGTAACTCCCAACCCTTACGGAAAAAGCGGGGAACCCATTTCGGATAAGTCACCTGAATTTTCTCATCATCCACAATTACTCGTTCACTCAACGCCCCATAAAGCGCTAATAACCCCAAACCAATTCCTCCCCACAACAATGCTGACGGTACAGATGCCGAAGACACTTGAGCTAAAAAGGGTAGAGGTACAGTGAGCGCCACGTATAGACTCAAAAGAGTGATCCGAATTAAGGGAGAAAGGCGAAACGTGGACGGACTAGGCGGAGTTTGTTGTTCTAATTTTGATAGAGTTTCAATGTTTGATGACATAGGTTTAAATTTGTCTTTATTTCCAAATTTCACAAGCTAAATCAACCAGCATTTATAGCTTATTATTGTATTGTACTGGCATATCTGGCATATATTCTCTGATATACTTCTCGAATCTTGAAGGATTGTAAGGGCTACTCGATTTTTTAGTAGATACTCTTGCTCTGCCCTCTGGTATGTGCCGAAGCCTTTCGGCATCACTCCAATCATCGGTAGTCTGGACTAACATTTCAACTACTTGTTTAGGTTCTTGGGAAGGAAGTCTAGGCAATCTGGGGAGTTTCAAGTAAAGACGAGGAATATCTTCTGTGTTAAAGAGACGAAACTTTGCACAATAATTATTAGTATTTGTTCCATAATAAATAATTTTATTATCGTTTTTGTCGGAAATTTCTTGTATGTCCTGGTCAAGATCAATAATTCTCTGACCAATATTCAAAATTATTGTTGTTATTTCTTGCTCAGGACATTGTTTTAATATACGCTTAAGTTCCTTAAGAGAATTATTTTCAGATTTGGAATTCATTTTTTCTTATTTCACCAGTTCTTTCTTTTATCATAAGGATGAGATAAATGGATAGGGGTGCAAGCTTTCATCTGTGTCAACTTAAGGTGAAAAGCTTTTCCCTATGAGATTTTGAATCTCGTCCCCAATTTATTAAGCCACCTAACTAAAGCCGTTCGAGTTCCTTGTTCCCTCCCCTTTATAAGGGGAGGGTTAGGGAGGGGTCTGTCTCGATGTATTGGGGATTTTTCATCTTAACTTGACACCAATGTAAGCCTTGCGCCCCGGAGAGCGTTTTCCAAGTCCATGTGTACATCCCATCTTTTCCAATACTGCTCGGATAAGTTCTAAGTTAATTTTTTCTTCCCCAGCTTCCCCAGCTCCCCCAGCTCCCCCTGCTTCCCCTGCTTCCCCAACTCCCTCAGCTCTCCCCATCTTCCCTATCTCCCTTCCGGTGTCCACACAACATCCTTCCCTTGTCCCCAAAATCCGTCATATTTCGTCACCCGCACATCCCCTAAAACCTTCGTTTGACAAGCTAAACGACGATTAGCTGTGGGAGAATGGGGAGGCAGAGAACGTCTCGCCTTATCCTTCCAGTTCGCTTCTGAAACCTCCCCTTCTACCTCAACCGCACAAGTACCACAACTACCAATTCCCATACAGTTGATAATTTGGGCATTGCCGTTGTAAAGCGCTACACCATTCGCCAGTAAAACTTTGCGTAAATTACTGCCTGGGTCACATGTAAATGTTTTTCCTTGAGCTGTTACTTTAGGCATTGATGATTTATCTATCTTAGTTACTACAGCTTTCTCTTTCTAGTTTACATTTCTTTACAATTTACACAACCATCCTCACTTATGACTTCCCAAACCCCCACCCCCATCTGGATTTACGACACAACGCTGCGGGACGGTTCCCAGCGTGAAGGACTTTCCTTATCCATCGAAGACAAACTCCGCATCGCCCGCCAACTCGACCAATTAGGGATTCCTTTCATCGAAGGCGGTTGGCCCGGTGCTAATCCTAAAGACGTGCAATTTTTCTGGCGACTCAAAGAGGAACCCCTAATCCAAGCAGAAATTGTCGCCTTTTGCTCAACGCGACGCCCTCATAAAGCGGCAGCTGATGATCCGATGCTACAAGCTATTTTGGCAGCAGGGACACATTGGGTCACCATCTTTGGTAAGTCTTGGGATCTCCATGTCACTGAAGGGTTGGGTACTACCCTCGACGAAAACCTGGCAATGATCCGCGACACCATAGAATATCTCCGCAGTCAAGGGCGGCGAGTGATTTATGATGCCGAACATTGGTTTGATGGGTATAAAAATAACCCAGATTACGCCCTGAAAACCCTGAAAGCTGCTATGGATGCGGGGGCTGAATGGTTAGTCTTTTGCGACACCAATGGCGGGACTTTACCTCATGAAATTGGTTCCATTGTCCGAGATGTCATCGAAAGCCTAGAACTTAAGACTCAGACGCGCCATGGCGCGTCTCTACATTCACCTCAATTGGGCATTCACACCCACAATGACTCCGATACCGCCGTGGCTAATGCTTTGATGAGTGTGGTGGAAGGCGTCTGTATGGTTCAGGGAACTATGAACGGCTATGGCGAACGCTGTGGTAATGCTAATCTGTGTTCCTTAATTCCTAACTTACAGCTCAAGCTAGGGTATCACTGTATTCAAGAGGAACAATTAGCCACATTGACTCAAGTGAGTCGTTTAATTAGTGAAGTCGTCAACTTAGCTCCCGATGACCATGCTGCATTTGTGGGTCGGTCGGCGTTTGCCCATAAAGGCGGGATTCACGTTTCCGCCGTCGAACGAAATCCACTCACCTACGAACATATCCCACCCGAACAGGTGGGGAATCAGCGGCGGATTGTAATTTCTGAGCAATCCGGACTCAGTAACGTTTTGGCAAAAGCCAAGAGTTTTGGACATGAACTCCACAAACAAGACGCCGCCTGTCGCCAAATCTTGGGACGCCTGAAAGAGTTAGAAAATGAGGGCTATCAATTTGAAGCCGCCGAAGCCAGTTTTGATTTACTGATGCGAGATGCCCTAGGACAGAAGCAGCAGCACTTTGACCTGAAAGGGTTTCAGGTTCACAGTGACATGCTCCAAGGTATCGGTACACCTTACAGTAATGCTATGGCGACGATTAAAGTCACGGTTAATGGTGAGGATATTTTAGAAGTGGCGGAAGGCAATGGACCCGTGTCAGCACTGGATGCCGCATTACGGAAAGCGCTGGTGCGATTCTATCCAGAGATAGGAACGTTTTACCTGACCGACTATAAAGTGCGGATTCTAGATGGTGCGGCTGGCACATCAGCGAAAACTCGCGTGCTGGTGGAATCGAGTAATGGCAAGCAGCGCTGGACGACAGTGGGTGTTTCCGCCAATATCCTAGAAGCGTCTTATCAAGCGGTGGTTGAGGGGATTGAATATGGTCTGTTGTTACAGTCTGCCGTGAAGACAGCGGTTGAACAGAACGTGTGAACTATAAGAGAATCTAAGCCAACTGACTTAGATTCTCTTAACCCATAAAGAAAGTCCTAAGCTTTATAGCGACAGCTATAATTTTTTCTTACCCAGCTCCCTCAGCTTCCCCAGCTTCCCCAGCTTCCCCAGCTCCCCCAGCTTCCCCAGCTTCCCCAGCTTCCCCAGCTTCCCCAGCTCCCCCAGCTCCCCCAGCTCCCCCAGCTCCCCCAGCTCCCCCAGCTTCCCTTAACGGCAGCAATTCCAGGCGCAATGGTAGTGATTACCGTACATTTTCCCAAAAGGGCTTGCGGAAATGCCCTCGGATGAGTTAGAAAGGTATAGTAATGCTTCCTTGCCGAGCGCCAACTCTACGAACCGGCAAAATTTAAAACAGGAAGCGTTTTTTAGATCCAAGCATTTGCAAAAGTTACTTCGAGAAAATTGAGAGTATGACTCAGCAAGTTACTCACCCCATGGTGAAGATGCAGCGTCAGGTGCGTTCACTCGTGGAATCCAAGATTATCAAATCTAGCGATAGTATATGGAAAATCGCCCTGCTTTATGGCGACGAGTGGTCGTTCTGGAAAAAGGAACTCATAGAATTTGGCTTCACCATGCAAGATCCAATTGGTGACTTACTCGCCGTGGAAGCATGGGATGAAGAATAGAGATCCTGATGCCTTACAGATAAGAGCGATTACGCCAGCCAACCCTCTAGTGACAGGCGGCTAAAGCTGCTGCGAGTTCTTTCGCCGTTTGGTAGCGATCGCCAACTTTGAGTTGACACACCCGGTCGATTACTTCCCGTAATGGGGGAGCGATCGTGGGTGCTTTGGACAAGTCAAACCCATAGCCTAAACTACGGCGGCGATAAAATTTAAGCGGAGTCATCCCGGTTAACAGAAAAATCAGGGTTGGACCAATGGCATAGAGATCGGATTGAGTGACTGGAGTCCCTCGGTCTTGTTCTGGGGCGCTATACCCTTCAGCACCAATTCGAGTTCCTGGCATTGTCCCGATCTCTTTGACGGCGCCAAAATCAAGAACAACAATGCTGTTGTCTCGATGACGCACCATTAGATTCGCGGGTTTAATATCCCGATGGATCAATGGCGGATCGCTCGAATGAATATAGTCAAGAACATGACAGGTTTGAATCATCCAGTCAATGGCTTGATCTGGAGTGACAGGTCCTGCCATCAAAATCCGTTGCTCCAAATCTTGTCCGTGGATGAGCGACATAGCTAAATATTTTTTACCCCCTTCCATAAAAAAGTCGTAATACTGGGGAATTCCGTCATGATGTAAAGCTTTTAGGGCACGCGCCTCTCGCTCAAACAGTTCTTGGGCTTTGGCAATTTGTGCCATATCGGCATTCATTTCCTTGAGGACGAGTAACGTTGGGCCTCCCTCAATTTTGCCTGTACTATCCCAGGCGAGATAGGTTGTCCCCATTCCCCCCTGTCCCAGGGTTCGTAACACTTGATAGTGGCGGATGACCCGTTGTACGGGGACTAAGGGTTGACCACAGTGAATACAAAATAAATTACCGGGAGGATTGCCCGGGTGAGTGCAAGACAGTTTAGAGTTAGGCGTTGGAGAGACTAAGCCAGAACTTGGCACAGAAACCGGGTTAAGTTCAAATTTGAGCATCGGTCCTTCTCGAGCCAGCCGAATCAGGGCTTGATTCGGTATCATTTCTCGTGACACCAAGACTCCATTGAGAAACGTGCCGTTGGTTCCCTGATTAACCAACTGCCATTTATGTCCAGATCGGGCGGGGGTGACTCTCAGTTCTAGGTGATGCCGAGACACTAACGGATTGTTGAGAATCACGTCATTATCTGGCGATCGACCAATACGAATTGTAGACTGGTTGTGGAATTTCCACTGTTGTAATGGAGTGGATGCCTGCGGATGTATAAGGGTCAGCGTGACCATAGTCCTCAGTTTTTTGTTCTTAACTCAGGGCTTGTCTCAACGTATTCGCGGGAGTCCCTTGAGCCAAGATCTGGCTCTTGCCACCCGGTTTGGTATTGGTGGTTTACTATTCAGACTGATTACTGGTACTGGTTGCATAAGAGATAATCTAATCCTTTATTAAAGTTAGTCGCTCCCGTCCTTTACGGGGACTGGGATTCCTATGAGTCCTTGATGAACCCACCGATGCACCTCTTTTTTTAGTAACTTGTGTAGTTCGCTTACATTTCTGGAAGCTAAGGCTTACCTCGCTGTCTACACCATCAGTCTTTTTCCTCTAATTCAGTTGTGTCATATCATGTCCGGTAGCATCGGACATAAATTGTGTTAGCTAAGTTTAAAATTGTAAAGACTTTCAATCCCTTACTTTTTCCTGTGTTCCCTGTTAAGAGTTCCCTGTTCCCCAAAATGATGTGCAGATAGGCATAAGATGCGTCTCTACACCAGGGGGAAACACGGGAAGAAAACCATCAAGAGATTTGGGTACATCGGTTGATTTTAACTAACTAATCACAGATGACCAACTTCCTATCACCAACTCCGTTGCTGAAAATTAGGTCGCACTTTTACTCGGATGAGTATCGCGGTGATGTTGTCATGACCATTTTGCTCATTGGCTAGGTCAACTAACTGTAGGATACCCTGCTCAAGGTTAGCGCGAGAACTGAGCAAAGGAGCGAGGTGGGTCTGCCAGTGATTCTCTATTAGTTCATTATCCGACAAACCATCGGAACACAAAATGAATAAGGTATCCTCATTGAGTTCCAAAAAGTTAATGTCAGGATTGACAAACTGGTCACTGCGTGGTCCTAGGGCTTGAGTGAGCTGATAGGCATCGGGGCGAGAATAAGCGATCGCCTCTTCGACGCCGCGTTTAATTTCCCGTTGACCGACTTCATGGTCTACGGTGAGTTGCTCTAAACCGCCTTTGCGGGTTAATCGATAGAGACGGCTATCACCCACATGAGCGATCGCGACTTTGGTATTCTGAACCAACATCATTGCCAAGGTAGTCCCCATGCGACCACTGCCTGAGCGAGCATTTTGTTGGTTGACATCATAAATCTCCTGATTGGTTAGGCGAACAGCTTCGCGAATAGTCTCTTGTGTGGGTAACTCTTCCTGCCAATGGTCTTGAAAATACGCCTCCAGCTTCTCCACCGCCATGGAACTAGCAACTTCTCCGGCTGCATGTCCACCCATTCCATCACAGAGAATATAAAGACCACGAGCGTCTAAGGTTCGACCAATGGGGGTTTCGTGCTTTTTAATCTGTGCTTGAATGCCAAAGCAGTCTTCATTGTGATCCCGTTGGCGACCAATATCCGTGCAACCAACATCGTCAAGGCTGAGTAATTGCATCGGTAGCACAACCGTAGGACCCCCATCGTCATAGGTACCAACCGTGTCTCCTAGGGGCATTCCCAGCAAACTCATCGCCTCTTCAGATGTATGATCAGCCATATCTAAGGTAACCGTCGTTGCTTGTTCTTCTTGTGCCTCTTCTTCGGCGTGAGCGATCGCTTCTAACTCAGATCGCAATTGGTCAATCGTGGTAATTTCTTCGGTACACATCTGCCGGAACACCGTCCCCAATGAGGTCAGTTGAGTCCGTTGCGACTGGTTAAATAACAGCCGCCACATTTGCCCCAAATCCTCTAACGTGGGCGGTTCATCTTCGGGATCATGGTAGAGGCGGGCTAACCCCAACACCTGGTCTTCATCAACTCGTAAATTGTTAATTTCCAATAGACTTTGGCAACAATTCCAAGATTCAAGTGCCTGCCAAAGTCTTGCCATTTCATCGAGCCAGTACAATAGCTGTAACGTAGATAACTCTTCACTCCCCCACAAATCACTAAGGAGTTGCCATCCTGAGCGATCTTGGATCAACATCACTGCCTGATTATCCTGCTGCCACGCATCATGAACCTCTGGCACAGTGGGATAATGACTTTGTTTCAAGGCTAAATAGGGTTGTGCGATCGCCGGAATTCCCAAAATTGACGAGGATGGGGACGGAAATTCCCCAGATTGTTGTTCCAGTAGGGCTTCCAGAAGTGATTTCTGAAAGGGCTGGCAGTCCAAAACTTGGACAGACGTTTCTGAGCCGACTGGGATATTTGCTAGAGTGTCGCGATTTAGGGGTTCTATGAGTCGGTAACGTTGTTGAACATCCAGATAGGTGATCGAGTAAGTATTGTAGGAAGAACTTGCCTCAGACGTTGCCGTCGATGATGCTTCGCTTAGATTTGGCTCTAACTTATTCGTCTGTGATGTTGCTGGGATCTCTTGATCGGGTTCAACCGTTGATTTTGCCATCAAGGTAGAACTCTTTGCCGTTTCTGGCTGATCCATTTCCTGCGCCAGAGTATCAAAATCGGTTTTGGGAGCACAGGGAATTTCTCCGGATGTCGGTTCACTCTCCTGGGTTTGTGTAAGTTGAGCTGATGACTCCAGATCCGCGTTGCTAGCGATTGGCTCAGCATCGGCTGAGGAACCCTCTAAATCATCGGTTGAGGTGACGCCATACTCCGGCTCTTTGGCAATAATTGCCCACCAAACCGTTCCTGTAAACGCACCACAATTATGGCAAGTTTCAGCATTAACAGGAACTTGGGTGTCACATTCTGAACACACTTTATGGATCAAGGAAGTTCCACATCGCTGACAAAACTTGTGAGTATTCGGGTTTTCAAAATGACACTGGGGACAAATTAACATAACGGAACTTCCTCAATTCCTATCAGGTTTCTAAGGCTTTACTATGAGCTAGCTGCCATCTAGTTTGCCACGCCAGAATCCAAGGTTGCAGCTTTTAAGGGGGTTGTTTATCCAGTGTAAAGGCGCAGGGAAGCAGTATTGACAAGGGAGTTAAATCAAAACTCACACCTCAAAACTCAAAACTTCCCCTGTTCACCAGTTTTTGGAGACAGACAAGTTCAGTGGGCGTCAGATCACGCCACTGACCCGGTTGCAACCCAGAAAGACGCAGGTGCGCGATCGCCACTCGTACTAGTCGTAGGGTGGGAAATCCCACGGCTGCGGTCATACGCCGTACCTGACGGTTACGCCCTTCGGTCAAGGTGATTTCTAACCAGCAGGTGGGTACAGTTTTCCGAAAGCGAATCGGGGGATCGCGAGGTGGTAGAGCGGGTTCTTTTCGTAATCGCTGCACTTGAGCTTTTCTTGTACGGTAATCTTTAATCACTACACCCTGGCGCAACTGATTCAAGGCAGCTTCATCGGGAATATGTTCCACTTGCACCCAATAGGTACGGGGATGTCGAAAGCGGGGGTTAGAGAGTCGGTGCTGCAAGCGTCCATCATTGGTCAACAAGAGCAATCCCTCGCTGTCTCGGTCAAGGCGTCCGACGGGGTAAACCGACGACACCGGAATGTAGTCTTTGAGAGTTCGACGAGGACTCTCCTCCCTATCCGTAAACTGACTTAAGACATCGTAGGGTTTGTAGAACAAAAGGTATCGATACACATCTTCAATCTTAACCGTTGTCAGTTGGAAGCTTCATCTTGGGACAGGGGTAAATAATCATTAAACCGTTGCTGGTCATAGAAGTAAAGCGTGCGAATTGGGTAAGGAATATTAATGTCGGCGCGATCAAAGGCTTTTTTTATAGCAATAATGGCTCGGGTTTGCACCTGACGTACTCGTTGCTGCTGGGGCAATGTCCAGTAGCGGACGACGAAATCGATGGAACTATCGCCAAAGCTGACTAAATCGATTTCTGGTGTTGGATTGGACAATACACCCTCCACCTGAGTAATGGTTTCCTCTAGGAGTTGAGCTGCTTCAGACAAGGGAGTGTTGTAGTCAACTCCAACACCTAAATCCGTTCGTCGCTGTCCGTAAGCTGTTCTGACTTGCACCGCACTGGTAAATACCGTTGCATTCGGTAGGAGAACTCGTTCGCCTTGATAGGTACGAATTTGGGTGGTACGGATGTCAATCTTCTCCACCGTTCCTTCATAGTTTTCAATAATCACCTGATCGTTGATGCGAAACGGTTCTTGCACCAGTAACAGCACCCCAGCTAAAAAGTTTTTGAAGATATCTTGAAAGGCAAAACCAACGGCGACTGAACCCAACCCCAGCGCCGCGATAATGTCACCAAGCCGCAAGCCAGGGAAGGCGATAACACTAGCGGCTAAAACGCCAACCACCCACGTTGCTACATAACTCATTTTCGCCAGCAGCAGTTGCAGCGATTGGCTGCGGATTGTACGCTCTCCTATCTTAGCGGTAACTTGCTGGATACCATCGGCGCTGTAGCGAGTCAACAGGACAATGATCACTCCGCCGATAAGTCCGGGCAAAACCTCAATGGTCGAGCCAAGGAGATTGAGTAAACTGGATTGGATTTGTTGAATGAGACTGTTCACAAGTCGATCACTAAAGGTTTAGACTGACTGATAAAGATCTTCGCCGCGAAAGTTTCCCACCTGTGTAATGGGTCAAGACGTCACTAGTCAGGATAAAATCGGCGACTAGTCGGTACGACGACGGAGGACGGAACCAGGAAATTCTCCTGCTTGAGTTCACCGGAGTAAAGAAGCTGAACAAAGCCTCTACATCCCTCATCCTTTCACAACGAGTCTGTGCCGGGTGAGAAAATTTCTCGAAAATTCAGCTAAAATGCTGACATAACCTGGCTGAATCTAGCTTATTATTCTGGCACAAGCCAAGGATGTTTCCGGGGGAGTGGGTATTGTCCCTCTTTGCGGATGTCTTACCTGAGAGTACATTGTAGGTAACACGTACTGCCAGACAAAGCGGCTTGAGGACAAGCCTCGTTTGAGGAAATCTGAAAGGTGGCTTAGATATAACTTTATGCAAATTCAAGCCCGGTGTTACCCACAACGCTATTGAAAAAGGCTCTCTTGTCATTCTATTTGCCACCTTAATTCGTTCATTAACCTTCTCGTGAAAGTTTAAAAACCTATGGAACCTTTTTGGTCATTGATTTTGGCACTGTGTTTATTCGGCGGCGGCTACGGCATCGGTTCCGCCAAAGTTATCAATCAGGGCAATCAAGCTATAGTTGAACGTTTGGGGAAATATAAGAGGACTTTACAGCCTGGACCGAGTGTGGTTTTGCTTTTTTTGGAACGTATTGCCGTGGAGGAAACCACCCGTGAACAAGTTTTAGACACCGAACCCCAGCAGGCAATCACGAAAGATAATATTTCTGTGGAAGTCGATGCGGTGGTGTACTGGAGAATAAACAACCTCTATAAAGCCTACTACGATGTTGAAGATGTAAAAGAAGCAATTACAAATTTAGTGATTACGACATTACGGTCTGAAATTGGCAGAATGGATTTAGATGAAACCTATTCATCCCGCTCCGAGATCAATAAGCATTTGTCAGTTCATCTCAAAGAGGCTGCCGATAGCTGGGGGGTAGAGATTATCCGCGTGGAAGTCCAAGAAATTAAACCTCCCCAGACAGTGTTAAACTCCTTGGAGAAGGAACGGGCAGCAGAAAGCCAGAAAAAAGCGGCGATTTACGAGGCAGAAGGAGAGAGAGAAGCCGCTATCGCTCAGGCAGAAGGGACGGTGAAATCCCTCGAGATGATCTCAAAAGCGCTGCTAGAAAAGCCTAACAGTCAGGAAGTGCTAAAGTATTTGATTGCCACTCGTTATGTGGAAGCTAACGAGAAGTTGAGTGAAAGTAGCAACTCCAAAATTGTGTTCATGGACCCCAAAGCCTTGACTGAAGCGATGACTGATTTAATGGAAATTCCGGAATTACCAATTAAGAGGGATGGCGGAAATGGCTCGAATTAAGCCTTCGGATCAGTAATTCAAAAGATATTTCGGAATCTGACCTTCACGACATCTGTGACGGAATAAAATGGGGAAAATGGGGAAGGTAAAGTTTTGTGTAGGAGCTGTTTTCACTATTATCGTTTATTACCTCCCCAAGATACAACTCGCGCCCGCCCTGAGTTGGTGCAAAAATTCACTCAAAACTCCCCTATCCCCTTCATCTGTGTGGTCAACACAGGCGTTCCGTCAGAACATCTCTACTGATGCTTGACTTTTGTCACCGTAATCAGGTTACGTCAGCCGAATCTCTAGTCAGCTTCATCCTCCTCAGATGTCGGAGTATTCATCTCTTCTTTAAAACCTTTAAGAGTTTTTCCTAATGCGCGACCCATGTCTGGAATCTTCTTGGGACCGAAAATTACTAGCGCGACAATCCCGATAATCGCTACTTCGGGCCATCCTAATCCAAACATACTCGTCTGCTCCTGTAGACTCTGTTTACCTATCATATATAGCCAGAGACTATCTTGTGGAAACGGTTATTTGGTGGAGATGGGTCTTTTCGCAATACCAAAGGGATGAGAAGCTGATATCCTATACCTACCCCCCTATCCTGATGGGTTGAGCGTTAACGTTTAAGATTCAAAGAATGTCAGTAACCACCAAGCCTTCCCTGCGAGAGCAACAACACCCCCTGATTTGCCAATTAGCCGACTGTATTGAAGCCAATTGGCGGCGTTACCTGGATTTGTCGCCCTATCAGCTTCCCGCCGAGTTAGGCTATGTTGAAGGACGCCTAGAGGGTGAGAAACTCGCGATTGAAAACCGTTGTTATCAGACGCCACAGTTTCGCAAACTGCATTTGGAATTGGCAAAAGTGGGAACAATGCTCGATATTCTCCACTGTGTCATGTTTCCCCGTCCAGAGTACAATCTACCCATGTTTGGCTGCGATTTAGTCGGCGGACGAGGGAAAATCAGTGCTGCGATCGCAGACATCTCTCCGGTGAATGCTAAACGTATCTTACCCGACGCCTATCGTCAACCGTTACAGGCTTTACCAACTCCTCATTTCCAAGACGTCCGTGATTTGCCAGAGTGGGGCGACATTTTTTCGGAATTTTGCATTTTTATTCGACCCAATAATCCTCAAGAGGAACAGCAATTTTTATCGCGAGTAGAGAATTTTCTGCAAATTCATTGTACTCATGCAACTAATGCTACACCCGTTTCGGCTGAAGACCAAGCAGAAATTGTAGCCGGTCAGCATTATTATTGCACCAAACAGCAGAAAAATGATAAAACCCGTCGTGTGCTAGAAAAAGCCTTTGGCGCGGATTGGGCAGATCATTACATGACTACCGTATTGTTTGACTTACCATCTGGGTGATTTGTCATTTGTTGATTGGGAAACCTCTTCCCCTACTTCTAGAGGTTCCACGCCTTACGTCTCTACTCCCCCGGCTCCTGGAGCTTCCCCATCTTCCCCATCCCATTAGACGTGGCTTACTCCTAGCGTCTATAACTGAAGGAGGGGGTGCGAATTCAGAAATCAATCCTATTTATATTAGGAAGATATGGGGCATAAACCAGGGATGGATGAAGGACTATTTTCTAAACCGATAACTCGTTGGGCGATCGCTCTGGCTGTTGGCGGAACCCTCGCGACTGGAGTCGCGGCTGTTTACAGCCTCAATCGGGTTCAACTCCGTACAACTCAATCACACCCGCAGCCAGTGGCTGCACCCGCTATCGAAGCGGTAACCGCCTTAGGACGCTTAGAACCCGATGGAGAAGTTATCATTATATCCGCTCCGACATCCTTGGAGGGTGCCAATGTAGTGAAAGCATTACTCGTCTCGGAAGGCGATCGCGTGCGGGAAAATCAAGTCATGGCGATTATGGATAACCGCGATCGCTTGCAAGCGGCTGTAGATCTTGCCAAAAGAAAAGTTGAAATTGCCCAAGCGAACCTGGAGCAAGTGAAAGCGGGTGCCAAAGCGGGCGCAATTCAAGCCCAAGAGGAAACAATTAATCGCCTTGAAAAAGAATTAGAGGGAGAAAAAAAAGCCCAACAGAGCAAAATTAATCGCTTAGAAACTCAACTGAGAGAAACCACCAAAGCTCAAGAAGCCACAATTCAAGCTCAACAAGCTACCGTTAAAGCTCAAGAATCTACGATTAGACGACTAGAGGCAGAAAAACGCAACGCTGATAACGACTTTGCCCGCTACCAGCAGTTAGCCGAAGATGGTGCAATTTCTACCTCAGAATTAGAAAGCCGCCGCTTAAGGGTAGAAACTGCCCTAGAACGCCTCAGTGAGGCACAAGAGAACCTCGCTCAACAACAGGCGAATCTTATTCAAGCCGAAGCGAACCAAGCTCAAACTATCGCTAATCTTAACGAACAGCTCGAAGAAGGTAGAGTCAACCGGAACAAAACTATCGCCGTTCTCGAAGCTCAGATTAAAGAAGAAGAAGCCCGTCTAGAAGAAATTAAAGAAATTCGTCCGGTTGATATAAAAAAAGCCGAAGCTGAAGTTGAAAGTACACTAGCCGCTGTTGAACAAGCTCAAGCTGATTTAGATTCCTTAGCTTACGTGCGTGCCCCAGAAGATGGTCAGATTTTAGATATAAATACCCGGGCTGGAGAAACCATTAAGGAAGGGGAAGGAATTGTCGAACTGGGAAAAACAGACGAGATGAGAGTAGTTGCAGAAGTCTACGAAAGCGATATTAGCAAAGTACGTCTCGGACAGCGTGTTGCCATTCGTAGTGAAAGCAAGGCATTTGAGGGCAAACTTCAAGGAAATGTTAGCCAAATTGGACGGAAAATCGGCAAAAAAGATATTCTCGATACCGATCCGGCTGCTGATGTTGATGCTAGAGTCGTGGAAGTAAACATTCGTCTACCGCCAGAAGATAGCCAAAAAGTTGCCGGATTAACAAACTCAAAAGTTATCGTAGAAATCTTGCTTGAATCAGAGTCTAATTAATTTAAAACTATGTCCGACTAGCGAAGCGAAAAATTAAGTCGGGGTGGATTTAGTTACATCTGGTGTTAGGTAAGAAATGATAATAGTAAAATCCTCCACTACAGACGCGCAATGGCAGATCTTTACAATCAAAACTCAAAACTTATAGCAGTAGACACATCGATTAGGACAGACACACTGGTTGAGTTCCACGCCTTACGTCTCAACCCGTCCTATGTGTCCTAACATCCTTTGCGGTTGCTATAAATGAAAATCCCTCTTGCGTGGTTACAACTGAGTCGCGAAAAAATACGATTACTGGTCGCGATCGCTGGAATTAGCTTTGCTGATATTTTAATGTTTATGCAGCTTGGTTTCCGCGATGCCTTGTTTGAGAGTAATGTGACCTTGCATAAAAACTTAAAAGGTGACATTTTTCTAATTAGCCCTCAGTCCACATCAACTATCGCGATGAAAAGCTTTCCTCAGCGACGATTATATCAAGCCTTGGGTTTTGAGGGTGTCCAGTCAATTAGTCCACTCTATATGGATTTTGGTTTATGGAAAAATCCGCAAACTCGAGCAACTCGCGCCATTATGGTTTTGGGATTTAATCCAGCTAATCCAGTATTAGATCTACCTGATGTTAACCAAAATTTGCATAAGATAAAAATAGAAAATGGGGTTTTATTTGATGACACATCTAGACCAGAATATGGTTCAATTGCTCAACTATTTCGTCAAAACGAAGAGGTAACTACAGAAGTAGAAGAACGTCGCATCCGGGTGGTAGGATTATTTAGTTTAGGCGCTTCCTTTGCTGCCGATGGAAATATTGTCACAAGTGATCTCAATTTTTTGCGGATTTTTCCACGACGAAATAAGGGACTAATTGATATTGGTATAGTTCAATTACAACCCGGAGCAAATATCCAAAATATTTTAACTGACATGAGACAGGAATTTCCTGATGATGTCACAATTTTGTCCAAGCAAGAATTTATCGATTTTGAAAAAAATTACTGGCAAACCAGTACGGCGATCGGTTTTATCTTTAGCTTGGGTATAGTGATGGGCTTTGTTGTTGGTACAGTAATTGTTTATCAAATTCTTTATACCGATGTTTCCGATCATTTACCCGAATATGCCACACTCAAGGCGATGGGTTATACCGATCGCTATTTATTGATGGTGGTTTTCCAAGAAGCGCTTATTCTGGCTATTTTAGGATATATTCCCGGAATGGTAATTGCTTCGGGATTGTATGGTTTAACAAAAGCGGCAACTCGTCTACCGATGATGATGACTTTGACTAAAACTATAACTATTCTAATTTTGACAATTATTATGTGTTGTGTATCGGGGGCGATTGCCGTGCGGAAACTCAAAGCCGCCGATCCTGCTGATATTTTTTAGAGGAGTGGATAAGGCAGATGGCAGATGGCTCCAAGGAAAGAGTACCCAAGCTAAAAAGGGGATTACAACAGCGAATTTGGCATGAATTATGAATTCTAACGTATTACTTCAATCTCCTGTCGTATCGATTAAAAATCTCAATCACTACTTTGGTAAAGGTTCTCTACGTAAACAAATCCTCTTTAATATCCATCTAGAACTCTTACCCGGAGAAATTGTATTAATGACAGGTCCTTCGGGTTCGGGTAAGACAACCTTATTAACACTAATTGGGGGCTTACGTTCACCTCAATCAGGTTATGTTCAAGTCTTAGGGAAGGAACTCGTCGGTGCGACAGAAGAAAAACTGGTGCAAGTGCGCCGCCAGATTGGTTATATCTTTCAATCTCATAATTTGCTCAAAAGTCTGACGGCTTGCCAAAACGTGCAAATGTCGGTGGAACTTCACCCCGATATTTCTCCTACTGAGGCGGTAGCGAAGTCAACAGCGATACTAACCACAGTTGGTTTAGCCAATCATCTTAATTACTACCCCGATAACCTTTCTGGTGGACAAAAACAGCGGGTTGCGATCGCGCGGGCGTTAGTGAGTCATCCTCAATTAGTTCTAGCCGACGAACCCACAGCTGCTCTGGATAGTCAATCAGGACGTAATGTGGTGGAAATAATGCAACAGTTGGCAAAAGAACAAGGATGCACCATTCTACTCGTGACCCACGATAACCGAATTCTGGATATTGCCGATCGGATTATTCATATCGAAGATGGACATATTCACAGAAGTCATAAGTCATAATTCATAAGTAATACATTATAAATAGCATCAGTTACTTCGGTTAAGAACGACGTTTAGCTTTGAGCAACTTGATCTAATAATTGGCAGTTGGTGAATAGGTTTAGTTAATCCGCGCCCGATTCGTTCTTAAGGTCACATTAACCCCCTCACTGGATTGCTGAAGCACCAGTAAAGGAGTTGGTTTAGCTTTTTGATCCCAGTGAATCGAAACAATTCGTCCTTGAATCGTGGGTTGCCAGCTTTCATCCTCTGGAGAAAGAAAGGTTTCGATACAATCAATAATCTGGCTAATCGTGGCTGAGGTGGCTTGAGTGGGTAATTTAGTCAACTTGATTTGAATCCGGAATAGCACTCGCATGGTACGTTTACCACTGCTTTCCGTCTCGTACTTGACATCAAACAGTTCATCAACTTGCCTCCCTGTGGTGCTAGCAATCCCGATCGAACTTTGAGCCGCCTGATTCGGTCGTAGCGCCACACTGATGATTTGTTTTACCTTGATTTTGATTTGATTAACGATGGCAAAATGAAACACCTCTTCTTCCATCCGCAATCGCAAATAGTCTAAATTAAATTCGCGAGAGTGAACCAAATCCGGATTGGTTTCCATTTTGCGGATAGTGTTGAGCGCCAACTTCAACTTTTTCTGGAGGTCTTTGGTCTTAAACTGCTCAAATTTCAGCTTCTTTCCCATGTTATCTAGTTGTATTTTGCCATAGACCAGTAAGCCAATCGCGAGTAAGAGCAGTCCTATGGAGACAAACATCCAGGGTGTTCCAGAGGACTGAGTATCGGCAGGTGAAGGAGAGACAGCGGTTGGTGACGGCTGAGAAACTTGAGCTAATGTAGATTCTCTAGGGATAATCGGACTGGACATAATTCCTGCTGGAGAAGATGTAAGAGTTATTTCTAGAATGCCTTCTAGGGAGTGGATCTGGTGCAATCTTGCCCTGGTTAAGTCTACTAGGGTATCCCGACAGCGATTTTCTGTCGGTGGGGAAAACACTGTACCGAGCCGTAAACTCTTGCGAAAGTCCCCTAGGACTCCGCCATGAATGTTAGATTGTTCTGGATTTGTGTGGTTGATCGATTTGCCGCTTCAATGACAGATGCACTCATGCAAATTTTGAATTACAGTTCTGGAAAAAGGTAGCAGCAAACCGAGGTGTTCGTGCTGAATGTTACCCTTAATGGAGCCAGCGTGCCCGGTAGCTGCGAGCGTCAATGTGGCACAAATTGGGAAATCGACTATAGCGACCTAAGCCACCGGGCCACCACGGTTCAAGGGACCAGTAAATCTGATTGCCACTTAACCCTTCACACACAAAATCCATGGCATCTCCCACCAGATGCCGACTATACTTGGCACCCCCAACTGCTCGATTAACGTAAGGGGGACGATACCAACTGGTGACGATAAAAGGTCGCCCAATGCGATCGCGTGCCCGTTGTGCCAGTTTCGCAATGCGAACCATAGCATCCACTGTAGCTTGATTGGGGGGCATGCGCGTACCTCCATGGGTGGCTTCTGCCCAGGTAAAGCTACCATCGGGAATGATTGGTGCTGATAGCTGAATATTGTAAGGTGTCCAACGCTCAGGGCGTTTGGGAATCACCACAGGCGTCGGCTTTGGCGGTGCTTCTTGGGCTTGACGACGGGCTTCATTCATTCGTTTTTGGTCTTCCAGGAGAGATTGCACTGTCTGATTTCTGGTGGGCAAATCTCGCCAAAGTTGAACTAAACGGATTAAAGCTTCCCGTTGGTTGTCATCTTCTTTATAGTCCTTGGGTATCTTCCCGACAAAGCTGATCAGTTCTCGATCGAGTTCCGCTGCCAGTTTTTGCATGGCGGTGGGGTCAGTGGTACTTGCTTGCAGGATGTCCGGATTAATGCCTAGGTGACTTAACACCGTGGCGCGGGAGTCAAATTGATTCCAGAGTCGAAAGCCTTCGGTGAGGGCATTGCGTTGGCTACCTTGTCCCTGGTAGAACTTCGGCACGCGCTCGATGAATGCCACCAGAGCCGGATCAATAATATCGAGTTTTTCTTGGGGGGAGGCACTTTTTTCCAAAGACGCGATCGCTTCTTCTCGGGTTCGCAATTGACGCCACAGTTGAGTTAGGCGCAGCAGCGCTTCCCGTTGATGGGGATAACCGCTATAGCTACCAGAAACCCGTCCCATAAATTGCTTGAGGGGAATATCCAGTTTTGATGCATCCTCACGGGCTGATGTCACCTGATCCGTTGGCACTAAAGAACCAATGGTAGCATCCTGGGTATCCAGTTTCCGCCAAATCCGCACCGCTTCTAGCAACGCATCTCGTTGATGAGGTAATCCCGTATAATATTCAGGGAGTCGCTCCACAAGAGTCAGTAAGGCTTTATCTAGATAGGCAAGATTTTGAGGCAGGTTTTCGCTTCTGAAGTCAGCGGCTAAATCAGCGAGATACGCTTGTTTGAGCGACTCAAAGTTACTCGGTTCTAAACGCGCCATAAAGGGTTGACCGGCTGGCGGAACATATCCCCTAGCTACGTTTTTCAGGAATTCATCGCTATAGCGTCCCTGTTCTAGCAGCCATAAATCATTCCCTTGCTGTCCCTGAGCAATTAAACTATCGGTAAGCGCTCGGATAACATTAGCCGCATACTGAACTTGTTCCGGGAATGTATTCACCTGATCAGGTGATACCCGATTGGCAGGCGATATGCCTAACCCCGTTTCTTCATCAGCAAGAGTCGGAGACGAATGAACCTGATACAGAGCCGCCAAAATTGGCTTGTGAATTCCCACTCGTTCGGCGGCTAGAAGGTAATAATAATTCCGTTGGTCTGGTGATAGTATTGCCATGATAAATTTTGATAAACCAAGATATAAGACCCATTACACAATAATCTTTGACATCCTCCCCCACTAACCGCGTCACGGTATCGTGGGGGATTCCCCAAAAAAGTCATCAAAAAGTGACAATTGCACCTATTCTCCCTTTTTGGTTCGGTTCCTAGGCTCCCCACCCAGCGTCTTTGGCGGATAGTTAATTGTCTCTGACCTGTTCTAGTAAGAGATATATTAACCAGCAGGATACTCCCAAAACATGAAATTGCCCCGATTCCCCTACGATCAAGCCTAGTGGCTATGGTCGCAGTACCCTCGCGGCTTGATGATGGAGAGGCCTATTGATGTTAAAAAGGATAGCGTGCCGTTTCCGAGTACCAATTTAAATGACCCCGTATCCAGAAACGCAGTCCGTCAATGTAGCGTTTCAAACTTACATCTTCCGTCTCACCAAACGAGGGAAGACGTGATTCTAAGTTAAGAAATGCTTTGACCTCAGCATTGCACATTTCCACCGCTCGTTGGACAGCATCTGGCAGCGAGAGGTTATAGTCTTGCTTGAGTACCAAAACGATGTTATGAGGATTTTCCTCCCGTATTTCTCTATTGATTCCAAATACATCATTAGTCCAACCGATATGATTGCAAGCCATCATCGTCATCTGTTGGACATAAATATGTTTCAAGAATTTAGCATTGGCTGGAATATCCTTGGAAATCCAAGTTAAATCCAAGCTGGGAAATACCGCCAGCGGGTAGGGACGTAATTTTACATAGCTAGACAAATCGGGTATAATCCCCTCTAAACGATTGGTAGCTTCCCATACATATCCTTGGAGTTGCTGTTCTACATCGTGGGCAAAACGCTCAACCCATTCACCACTTGTCCGTTGGATTAATCGTTGGCGAATGTCTTGTAAGGCTTGAATAACCTTGTCATCTTCAACGGTGACTTCAGCGCCGTTTAATACATCCACTAAGCGTTGATGCAAAATAGATAATTTGTCCGGCTGTTTTCCTAAACTTGAAGTGTCACACACATCATCATAAATGCAAAGCCACATTAACAAGTCACTCATCAAATAAAGGTCATCTACCGAAGCATCGGGATGAGTGTAACCGACACACCAAGCTGCTTTTGCTGCTTGCAAAGCTCGATACTCGACCCCTTCCTCTGGAACAAGACCAAATTTACTCACCCATTGTAAGCTGTTTTTCTCAGCCGCCTCAGTATATTCGTTCAATGTTGTTTCTATCGGGCAATAGAATTCGGGAATATCTGAGCGTCGAATTCGATCCATTTAAAATATCTCCACTCTCAAATTAAAGTGTATGACGAAATCTATGACGAAAATTTAGTACGAGCCCCAAAATGAGTTTCCAGTAGCTTCCGGGCGATCACTGCGGAAAAATTCATCCATCAATCGGAATAATTCTGACTGAGAAATATGTCCATCGCCATTCACATCTAGGCGCTCAAAATTTTCTGCTGCCCAACTTGGCTCCACGCCATAGGCACTAACCAAATCGACATACTCTTGAGAGCTTATTTCACCATCATCGTTCTCATCAAGCACCCCCCAAAATACTTCAACTTGTAATTTAAGTACGTTTTCATAGGTGGCTGAGTTTATGATGGTTTCGTAATACTTCAGCCATTCTTCCTGAGTTACTGCTCCATCACCGTTTCCATCAGCCAAACTCAATTTTTCCCAAATGGACAATACTATTGAACGCAAATAGGCATAGTGCAGCGATTTTGGATTTAGCTTTCTTGATGTCGCTAATTTATCCACAATTAACCGAAAATCTGCTTCGGTCACAGTTCCACTTGCATCAGCATCCATTCGATTGAATAATGCTGTTAATTTTTTACTTTGTAGCTCAGTTAGCATGGGCAACTCCTGATGATAAAATCATCGATTTTTGCAGTCTTTTTGTTTTTCCGTAAAGTTTATTATTTTATCAAATACATTCAGTTCTGTCAATAGAAAGTCGGAGACGAATGAACCTGATACAGAGCCGCCAAAATTGGCTTGTGAATTCCCACTCGTTCGGCGGCTAGAAGATAATAATAATTCCGTTGGTCTGGTGATAGTATTGCCATGATAAATTTTGATAACCCAACATACGGCACCCATTACACAATAATGTATGGCTTTTTCATCGATTAACTCAGCAATAGCCGCCCATTGCTGGAAAAATCTACGTCTGATTGCCACAGATATGGATGGAACGCTAACACGACAAGGTAAATTTAGTGGGGATTTGCTGCAAGCGTTGGAAAATTTACAAGCAGCAGATATCCCTGTGCTTATTGTTACAGGTCGCTCCGCCGGCTGGGTTAGTGGTTTGGTAAATTATTTACCCGTGCAGGGAGCGATCGCGGAAAATGGTGGGTTATATTATCCAGCCGACGGGGAAGAACTTGTCTTTTTATCCACAATTGCTGACATAACTACCCATCGCCAACAATTAGCAGATACCTATCAACGTCTCAAATCCGAATTTCCCCAGATTCACGAATCGGCTGACAATCGCTTTCGCCTAACCGATTGGACGTTTGATAATCGTGACCTCACTGTGCATCAACTAGAACACCTCAACGCCCTGTGTACGTCCATGGGTTGGGGATTTACCTACAGTTCGGTGCAATGTCATATCAAACCCATATCTCAGGATAAAGCCACTGGGTTAATCCAAGTGTTACGCGACTACTTTCCCCAGTATCAACCTGAACAAGTTTTGACAGTGGGTGATAGTCCTAACGATGGGAGTAATGACGAATGTCTGCTAATGTAGTTACTTGATTAATAATTGATGCCTTTTAGCGACCTGGCTCAAATTCACGCCTCAAGGGTTGACAAGAAAGGCGTCGAAAAAAGGTGTAGGAGTAACATCTATGGTGCTGGTTGTCCAAAAATATGGTGGAACCTCGGTTGGCTCAGTTGAGCGGATTCAAACCGTTGCCCAACGACTCTCAAAAACAGTTCAAGCGGGTAACTCGTTAGTCGTCGTCGTGTCAGCGATGGGTAAAACGACTGATGGGTTAGTTAAACTGGCTCACGAAATTTCAGCCAATCCCAGCCGTCGGGAAATGGATATGTTACTCTCCACCGGCGAACAAGTCTCCATCGCGCTGCTAGCGATGGCGTTGCAGGAATTAGGACAACCCGCGATTTCTCTGACTGGCGCACAAGTGGGCATTGTCACGGAAGCCCAATATAGCCGCGCCCGTATCTTTAGTATCCACACCGAACGAATTTCTCGACATCTAGACGAAGGTAAAGTCGTTGTGGTAGCGGGGTTTCAAGGGATCAGTAGTCTGAATGACTTAGAAATTACCACCTTGGGACGCGGGGGATCAGATACCTCAGCCGTCGCGTTAGCCGCATCATTAGGAGCGGCTCGGTGTGAGATTTACACCGATGTCCCTGGTATTTTAACGGCTGATCCGCGCTTAGTCCCAGATGCCCAACTCATGGACGAGATTACCTGCGATGAGATGCTGGAATTGGCAAGCTTAGGGGCAAAGGTACTGCATCCGCGTGCGGTGGAAATTGCTCGGAATTACGGTGTACCCTTGGTTGTGCTATCGAGTTGGACAGATGCTCCGGGAACAAAGGTGATTTCTCCCACGCCACAACCCCGTTCTTTAGATGATTTAGAAATAGCTCGCTCGGTCGATGCTGTAGAATTTGATACCGATCAGGCAAAAGTGGCAATGCTGCGGGTTCCGGATCATCCCGGTGTCGCGGCACAATTGTTTGGTGAGATTGCGGGTCAAGATTTAGATGTGGATTTAATTATCCAGTCGATTCACGAGGGGAATACGAATGATATCGCTTTTAGTGTGAGTAAGGGTATTCTCAAACGGGCTGAAGCCGTCGCTGAAGCCATTGCACCCGCTTTGTGCAGCCCCACCAATCCCCGTGCGGATGAGGCGGAAGTCTTAGTGGAACCGGATATCGCCAAAATTGCGATCGCGGGGGCTGGAATGATTGGACACCCCGGTATTGCGGCTCAAATGTTCACCACCCTGGCAAATGCGGGAATCAATATTCAGATGATTTCCACCTCCGAGGTGAAAGTAAGCTGTGTGATTAATGCGGCTGATTGCCATCAAGCGATCGCTGTTTTGTGTGACACGTTTAATATTAAGAGTTCCCCCGCCCGTCTACCGATTTCTGAGAATGTAGAGACGTTGCATGGCGCGTCTCTACATTCAAACCCCGTCCGAGGTGTTGCCCTTGACCAAAATCAAGCCCGTTTAGCGATTCGCTATGTTCCTGATCGTCCGGGTATGGCAGCTCGGATATTTAGTATTTTAGCCCAGCAAGCAATCAGCGTGGATATGATTATTCAATCTCAGCGCTGTCGAGTGATTGATGGAATTCCCACACGCGATATTGCTTTCACCGTCGCTCAAGCTGAGGCGGAAAATGCCCAGAAAATTCTCCAAGAAGCAGCCCCTATTTTAGGGTACGGAGAGGTTCTCCTTGATGCCGATATTGCTAAAGTCAGTATTGTTGGTGCAGGAATGATTGGACAACCCGGTGTAGCTGCACAGATGTTTGCTGCTCTTTCTCAGCACAAAATTAATATTCAAATGATTACTACTTCGGAAATAAGGATTAGTTGTGTAGTGAATAAAGAGCAAGGGGTGACAGCATTACAAGCCATTCACCAGGCATTTGGGTTGGCGGGAAATCAGCAAATTGAAGTTCCAGCTTAGGAGTTATATCAAGTTCGGTTGAATACCATGTCATCAAGTACAAGGAATACTGGCTCGACGGGTAAAAAAGCTGACTAATTAAGGCTTTTGATCTAAACGAATCGCCCGATCCAACGCCGTTTTTTCCCTTGCCCTACCAACATAAGGCTCTAATTGTTTCACATCCAAACCGCTTAAAATACTTAAATCCTCCACATTCATCCCTCTCATTAGCATTTCCACACACCATGTCTGTCGCGCTTGCTCAATTGAGGGAGATGGCGTTTCCAAGCCAGAGGTAAAGTCACGCCATGCGGATCTTAATTCTGGCACAGACATCCGTTCCAAGGCTTCATTGACAAACAAGGGTGAGCGATCATCTTTACGATTTTTGAGCCATTGGTTTAAGGGATTGCGGGTGTAAGAACCATAGCGCTTGCCCATAATCCACTGATTCACAGGGACTTGACGCACGTTACCTTGAGTCACTTGCAACAAGTGTCTGTGGGCGTCACTAATTTGGTGCGATCGCTCTAAGGCAATAATTTCTTCTATCCGCAACCCCGCACCAAAGAGAGTATATGCGAGAGCATAATCCCGGAATCCGCTTTTTTTCGCTTGTTGCAAAATGGCATTAACTAAGGATGGGGGTAAATCGGCTACCGTCTCAGAGGAGATGGCTGGAGAGGGCAAGTTCGGGGAAGAATCGGGTACAAGCTGGCGCAATGTCTCCCCTTTGCTCCCGCTTTCCGGCTCCCCCTCCCCCTCCCCCTCCCCCTGTCTCTCTGGCTCTGCGTCGGCAAACGCTCCGTGTAATATGAGTTCGACCAAACTTTGCAAAAAATCCTCCTGATTCTGCCAAAGCCTGTGGAACTCGCTGGTTAGTTCAATCACCAAATACCCAAATAACATCCCATTAACCAAACTGGCTAATTTTTCCGCTGATAAACGCAAATGTAAGCGATCGCGTTGAATCACGGTGGTAAGATAATCAGCGAAGTCCAGGTTGGCTTGAGTAACACCTTCTCCTAACGCCTGACGATGCTCAACGGTGTATTTTCCTGACTCCCCAACCACAGAGCGCAATAATTCGGGCATTTGCGTCAGAACCTGAAGGCGATCGCGTCCATAGTTGGTCAACGCCTGCTCAAACGTCGTTGTCTGATCAACTTGGGATCTGAGGGATTCACCCAGACGGGTAAACACCCCAGAGTCTTCGATCACGGCTAAGAGCAATCCTTGTTTGTTACCAAAGTGACGGAACAGCGTGACTTCATTAACCTGGGCTAATTCAGCAATCTGACGTGTGGTCGTCTCGGTAACCCCCTGAACGGTAAACAACTCAAGCGCTGCTTGAATCAAACGCGCTCGTGTTGTAGAACTGGTACGAGACATAGTTTAGTAATGTAAGTAACACTTGCATTTTGATGGATAAATCGTTAAACTGATGATAGAAGTGTAAGTAACACTTGCACCTCAATTCCTACTGTAACGATACTCAATGACTAATACCTCCATCTCAGCGCTTCCTCAAAGTCGCGTTAATCTACCCTTTCATTGGCCCAGTCTGCTATTTTTTGGCACGATTCACGCTTTGGCACTGCTGGCGCCTTGGTTTTTTTCATGGTCAGCCTTGGGAATAATGATACTTCTCCACTGGCTCTTTGGCAGTATTGGCATCTGCTTATCCTATCACCGACTTTTAACTCATCGGAGTTTTCAAGTGCCTAAGTGGTTAGAATATATCCTTACCACCATTGGGGCTTTAGCTCTCCAGGGGGGACCAATTTTCTGGGTAGCAGGACACCGTCAGCACCATGCTCACCCTGATGATGCAAACAAAGACCCTTACTCAGCACGACATGGGTTTTGGTGGAGTCACATGCTTTGGCTGTTCTATCACAAACCCGAATTTTTTGATTCCCAAGTTTATCAAAAATTTGCTCCTGATATTGCCAGAGAACCCTATTATCGCTGGTTAGATCGCTATTTCTTAGCGCTACAAATTCCTCTGGGTCTATTGCTTTACCTAGTAGGGGGATGGCAATTTGTATTCTGGGGTGTCTTTGTGCGAGCTGTCGTACTGTGGCATAGCACCTGGTTAATTAATTCTGCCACTCACCTGCGCGGTTATCAGACTTATGAAGTTAATGATGGTTCTCGCAATCTCTGGTGGGCAGCTATTTTAACCTACGGAGAAGGTTGGCACAACAATCACCATGCTCAACCCAATGTTGCTCCGGCTGGACGTAAATGGTGGGAAATAGATATGACGTGGTGGGCAATTCAAATACTCCAAGGAGTAGGTTTAGCAAAGAAAGTTGTTCTACCACCCAAAAAGGCAGCATAGTACAGTTCCCTTGGAATTCAAAAGTATGCCATTGAGCAAGGGCGTTGGCTTAAAAGCTTGTTTTAATCAGATGTTCAGATTGTTTGAAGAGTTGGTAAATATATGTATTGCTAAACTCTAGATTTTAGAGGAGAGTAGGTCTTGAGTTAAATACTGTTTGGTACTAACTCAATTAATAAGTCAATATAACTGATCAGTAGTTTAATTGAACCATATAACCAGACAAGCATAGGTTATGTGGTTTTTTGCTCTAATATAGCAGTAGACACATCGATTAGGACTTTCTGAACTGTTGTAGAGACGTTGCATGCAACGTCTCTACATAAATGATGTGTCCTAACCGTCTTAGCGGTTGCTATATCTCCTGAATAACAGTAACGTCTACTCTAAATCAACGTATTCGGCTAAATTTTCAATCTGGGGATCAGGAAACTGATAAAGTAGACGCCACAGTACGGTATAACTCCCATCTAAACGCTGGTGAACGGGTTGAAAAGCAACAATAACATCGCTGCTCGGTGTATTGAGAATTTCTGGTAAATAGCGACGCTGCGCTCGGGAAATTGGTTCTCTTTTAAGTACGGCTTCAGGTAACTGGAATTGGATTAATCTGACTAAATAGGTATTATTTAGCGCAACCTCTGAACCTGTAGCCGCAGGTGGACTTAAAGGCGGGACAAACCCGATACCATCCTTACCCGTGTAAAAGCGCCTTTGATCTATTTGTAAGGCTTCTACTGCATTAGGCGGACGATAATTCAGGAATAAATCCCGTTGTTCGGGTGTCAGGGTGGGAATCGTTTTTAGGTTGGCGTCGAGTTGTGCTAAAGAAATGTCGCCTAAATTTACGATAAAACCATAATCCAGCCCCTGCAATGGAATGGTAAAGTTTCCATTTTCAATCTCCAGCGCCAAGCTAGGAACGTAATCCGTAGTCGGTTCTACCCCAGCAGTTAAGGGAAAGGGTTGGGGGAGGGGAGATATCAGGCGGTTTTGCAGCTTATTGGGATCAGGTTGATAGCTTTCGGCGAGAAAGATACGAGCAATCCCGGTGTTGGGTTGGGCAAGAAATTCGGCATATCGCTGTGGTTCTAAAGGCAAAAGACCCAAAGTACTCTGAGTTGGAATGACCGAATAGACACCGGGGTCAATTATACGAGCAGAGTCAGGAAATGCGGGTAATGTGGGTAGTAGTTGTTCCCGTGCGGCTAAAAGAGTTCGGGTAATAGCTTCTGGAGGCGCGATCGCAGGTTGTAGAGGCGGTTCCTGATAGTCTGTAGTCGGGCGCTTTGTCGGCATACCCAAGACGGGTGGTTCCGGTTTTGGGAAGTCAGGTACAGGCGAAAATCTCGGACGCAGTGGCGTTGCTAAATTCAGCCGCAATCCTATGCGTTGCTCATCGGGTAAGAGACTGGGTGCAGCTACCCCAGCTAGCATCGGTAACCGCATATCCAACAGATCAACCATTGGTTTCAGCTTTTGGGTAGACGCATAAAGATTGCAATACACCTGTCGCTGGGGTAAGGTTAACGGTGCAGGAAAATCGGGATCAGGGGTTCCGTTATTACAGAGAAACTGGGGAATTTGATACTGACTCTTCAAGAAGCGTTCCACTTTGCCTAGATGTAAGAACAGTTGCGATCGCGTCGCTTCTACTTGATATACATTAGGACTGTAGAATGCCCCCTCAATCCGATTAATCAAATTAAGTTGTTCTTGCACCAGTTGTTCGGCGGGACGCCAAAATCCTTGGGCAAACCTAGGTTGTTCTGTTGTATCTTGGGCATTTGCCGGGGACAGGGAAAGTAGCGGGAACGATAGCGATAAGGATAGTAATACAAATAAAGGCGAGTAGTGCATAAGTAGTCGGACAGGAAACTTTAGGGGCGCAAAGGAGGGTTCTCGATGTAACCGTAAAATCTATTCCACTATTTTATCAGTCGAACAGAGTTACAGCGCGATTGCGTGTAAGTGAGGTACACAAACAGATCCCCAACTTTTTGAATAAGTCGGGGATCTTGCTTAGTTGTTAAAATCGTAATGTGCTTCGTATTGTGCCAATGAATGTATCATCATTATCGCTATTATGATCAGGTGCAGTGAGCCAAATTATCCCTGGTGTAATTGTAATATTATCGGTTAATTGATACTGGTAGAATGCCTCTAGATGTAGGGATGTACTCGGATCATCAATGCCCAAATTCTTCAGGCTATCGCTCCTGTTGGTGACTTTGGGTTCCATCCCGACGATAAACCCCGCTAGATTGCCTGTTTTGCCTAAATCGGGTAAGGCTAATGTTACCGCCCAATACCAAAGATTAGCATCCCCTTCATTAATCACCTCGGCTGTGGTATAACCTGCCCATCCCCCGACAACAAATCGTGGATTAATTTGTACTGAAGCGGCGATACCAAAGGAATTTGTGACCACGGGCAAGTCTAATTGACTGACTAAATTAGTATCTTGACTCCCGACTTGCCAGTCTTGATTGTAAGCATTAACATAAGTCAAGCCAATCGTGGCGCGATCGCTCGGCTCATACTTGATTTGGGCTAATGCGCCATAAGCCCCATCAAATAAACCGTTACCGGGTTGAGGATTTCCCCCATTCCCAGCTAAATACCCTAAGCTGACTTCTAAGGTGTCACTCACTGCATGTCTTACCCCCAAACCCGCCCCCCTGACTAAATAATAAATGGGCGCACGAGTGGCAAAACGAGACACCGCCCCACTAGCACCATCCCCATCTAGATAAGGATTAATCGTATTGGTAAAGTCATCAGCATCTCCAGCATTCGCCGCGATAACGACTTGCGTCTGATTCCCGATGGGGAAACGGTACAATAGGGCATCAATCTCTAGGTCACTATCCCTAGCCCCAGTAAAGGCTAATTCTCCTTCTGGTGTACCTGTACGACGTTCCAGACTCCTTAACCCTTCGGCTTGCAGTCGGGTTATTAGTACATCTTGACCTGTAAAACTGGTTTCTAAATTTAAGCGGGTACGATGTCCCAATGTGGTTACATTATCATCCTCACTGACAATCCCCGCCGCCCCAATAATCACTTCCCCATCCAGTTGGGTTGTCGTCGAAAATTGCGTCAGTTCCAGTTCCCGAGTCCGGGCGGTTAGGGCGTCTACATCTGCTCTTAGCAGGGAGAGTTCTAAGACAAATTCATTGGTTAACTGTTCCAGTGTCACCAAGTCTGTTGGAGGAACATCGCGTCCTCTGGCAATTAGTAATTGTATCTGATCCAAAGCCTGACGTAATCCGGCGGCGAACTCATAGCGAGTCATAGCTCGATTGCCCTGGAACGTGCGATCAGGATACCCTGTGAGTATGCCATATCGTTCGATCAGTGATCGCAAGGCTGTATACGCCCAATCACTGGGTTGTACATCCCGCAACTGGGAAACATTCGTTACTTGACCCAAGCTATTATTATCGCTGTACTGATTAATTTGCTCTAAACGTTTCTCGGTGGGATCACTCGACTCATTCTCTGATATTTCTTTTCTCTCTAAGGTTTCTTCTAACCAACAAAACTCTCCCACGATCCCACACCCCTGCACCTCTACCTCTTGTGCCGTAAGGGTTCCAGCCCAAAATAGCCAAAACGCGATCGCAGGACTTATCCGCAGCAATTTCTGCCAAAGTTGATACATTTTTCGGTTTTTCCTCACACTCCTTTCCCATTCTTAATCCCTGACACGCCTAAACGCCAAGAGAGTTAAGGAAGAGGAAGATGACAAATGACTAAAATATAAAATTGTTCTCTTATAAATTTAGACACGATGCCCCCTGCTGTTTGTGTCCAACAGGTCAACAAAACCTACGATAAAGTCCCTGTAGTTAAGGACCTCTCCTTCACTATCGAATCGGGAGAGATATTCGGTCTACTCGGTCCCAACGGGGCGGGGAAATCGACAACAATTCGCATGTTAACCACCCTAACCCGACCCACCGAAGGGCAAATTGAGATTGCGGGTTATGATGTGGTGCGTCAACCGGCTGAGGTAAAGCAAAATATCGGCGTCGTGTTGCAACAAACCAGCGTTGACAACGACCTAACCGTCTGGGAAAATATGGAGCTCCACGGACGCTTGCACCACATTCCTAATCCCCGACGGCAAACCCTGATTAACCAGTGGTTAGAGTATGTAGAATTATCCCAACGGCGGGATTCGCCAGTGAAAACCCTATCTGGTGGGATGAAGCGTCGCCTGCAAATTGCCAGGGCGCTACTCCACCAACCCAAAATTCTATTTTTAGATGAACCCACGGTGGGACTTGATCCCCAAACCCGTCGCCGCCTGTGGGAAATTATTCGGGATTTAAACCGCCAAGGGATGACAATGCTGCTAACGACTCATTACATGGACGAGGTGGAGGTGTTGTGTGATCAGTATGGGGCAAGTCAGCCAGGACGCATCGGTATTATGGACTGTGGTAAGCTAATTGAACTGGGAACCCTGCAACAACTCAAAGCTAACCATGGTGAAGGGTTGCTGATGAAACAAATCGGCGATCGCTTTGAGTATAAATTCTTTCCCACTCTAGACGATGCCAATGCCTACCTTGACAGCTTACCGGATAAAACAGGTATGATGGTTCGTCCCTCGAATTTAGAAGATATCTTTGTGGAATTGACGGGACGACAACTCGATTAAGGAGCGTATCGGTACTTCCGTTCCGAAAAACCTATACAGAACTATGCATAGTTAGGCATATCTGTACATAGTCGGAACGTGCAGACTAAGACTCATCGCTGTCTACGTTAGACGGGTCACGACACCTTGATATGAACGCCAGCATGATGCTCTGTCGAATTCAGTTAAGTAATCAGTGAACAGGTTTATAGCTGTAGTGCTGAATTCGTAAAAAGCCCGTCTAACATTGTCGAGGCAAACTTTACTTAGCAATAAGGTTGACAGAAGATGTCAAATTACGTTTTTCTCCTTACTTGCATAGATATGCAGAGAAATAGGATTACAGTTTCACACCCAATCCCTAATCCCCAATCACTCACGCGCCATGTCCGACTAGGGAAGCGAAGGATCAAAACTCGGTAAGGGCGGGTTTTGAACCCAAGTTATCGTCAACAGCTTGAGCGAATTCCCTAAACCCACCCCTACACATTCAACACTCAAAACGTCCCCAATGCCTCGTCTAGCGACCCAAATTGAAGCAATTCTATACTTAAAGGGCAAACCCTTGTCCCTGGCGGAAATTGCTGAGTGTGCAGGGTGCGATCGCGTTGCGGCAGAAGATGCTTTAATTGAACTGATGTCAGACTATGCCTATCGAGACAGCGCCCTAGAAGTCGTCGAGACACCAAAGGGTTACAGCTTGCAGTTACGAGCTTCATTTGCTACGTTAATGCAAAGTCTAGTGCCTGCTGAATTAGGTCTAGGAGCATTGAGAACCCTAGCCGCGATCGCACTCAAACAACCTATTGCTCAAACTCAGCTGATCGACTTACGCGGTAGTGGTGCTTATCAACATGTTCAGGAACTGATTTCCCTGGGATTTGTCAGCAGACGCCGACAAAGTGATGGTCGTTCTTACTGGTTGCAAGTTACGAATAAATTTCATCAACACTTTGAACTTGATAACCTCCTACCGTCCCTACAGACACCCTCTCAATCCTAAGCACCACCTCATCTCATTCTCATCCTTACGCCTGAATTTCTTCCTTAAGAACTAGGGCTGTTGCACCAAAGCACCAAGTCGGTAGCCAGCACAATCGTTTAGAGTAGAAACAAGTAAGTCACGTCTTTTGATTCTAATGGTATTTAACTCTGACTTCCTCAATTCTCCCCCTGAAGATGACGCATCCAACCAATTACTGAACTATCTACAACACCAATCTCCAGATGTGCTGTCCCAGGTTGCCAAATCTGCCAGCCCGGAAATTCAGCAAATCATTTCCCAGAACGTCCAGGGACTGGTGGGTATGCTTCCTTCTGAAAGTTTCAATGTCCAAATTACCACAGATCGCGAAAATTTAGCTGGATTGCTGGCTTCGGCGATGATGACGGGCTATTTTCTGCGTCGCATGGAACAACGCATGGAACTAGAAGATAACATGACCGACACTATGAGTTGGCATAGGCAATCCCATCACAACGATCACTCTTAGGATTCTTCTATCTAAACCGATTCCTGTAACATCCTAAGAGAGTCATGGGAAAGCTATTCCCCCGTTTAATCAAGACGGGTGGCGGGGGATTGGGCTGCCGTAAAGGGCAGTCGTTTTTATCTGACTAAAGAGAGTATAATCCATTATAGCCAATCTTTAAATCCACAAAATTTTTCCTAACATGAACAACTTATTGCCAATTATTACCGGATTTGTTTTAATCTACGCCTTACTTGTCTTGGTGGGTGGCATAATTGGATATGTAAAAGCCAAAAGCCAAAAATCTCTAATTTCGGGTATCACTAGTGGTCTGGGACTGTTGGTCGCTTGGTGGCTTTGTCGGGTGATCCCAATTATGGGACTGGGACTAGCCACAATAATTTCCCTGCTGTTATTTATTGTCTTTGTTATTCGTCTTTTCCGCACCCGCGCCTTTATGCCTTCGGGAATGATGATGGTTTTGTCGCTAATGGCTACCGTACTTTTTTCGGTAGGATTATTAGCAGCAGAAGGTTTCTTACAATAGATTACTGTATTTTACCGATGATCCGGATGCTCAAGCAAAATAGCAGGCGATAAGATGAGAAGTTCTTTAAAAACCCCTTATGTATTACTTCCTATCTTATTGGGCTGCTGCTTTTTTGTTTATTTCATCAGTTCGGGTCAATATCCTTGGCTTAAATCCTTTTCCTTAGATATTGCCTCAGAAATTACTGGCATTATCATCGTTGTCTTTTCAATTGATCGAGTCATGGCTATCGATCAAGAAAATCAACGAAGGAAACTAGAATCTGTGGCATTCCTACAGCTCAGGAGACCACTTCAACGTCACTTTTATTTGTTTTTCAATATGTTTAAGGCGGCTATTGCCGAAAAACCAGATAAAACTTATCAAACAGTAGCTGACTTATTTGACCATACATTTTTTGAAGAATTAGCGTTTCTTGATTTTTCCAAGCCAGCCCCTGTATTGGGTGCAATTGAAGCAGATTGGTCTGAATATTTATTACGGGAATGCTCGCAGTTTAAGGATTCCTTAAACCGCACCATGGAAAAATATTGTTTATTTTTACAACCTGAACTTATTGAATTGATGGAAGAAATGATCAATTCTCCATTTCTGTGGATTGTCTTCAATGCGCCCGTCATTCGCCAGTTTAGCGTAAATAATAACACCTCTAATTCTTATAATTTATTAGCCCGACAAGAAATTCGGGATTTACTGAAAGAGTATATTCAACTCATTACAGCATTATTAGAGCAATATAATCAAAGAGTTCCAGAAGACAAACAAATTAAAATTTCTGATGAATTGTGGGCAAACGGAGTTCTGCCAAAAATTGGTAGCGGTAGAATCTAGAGATTTAAGGTAAGTAATAAGCCTGCCCGAAAAGCGTTGCGAAAGGTCAATTGTAGGGGTGGGCATAAGCCGTTTAATTTTTATACTTACTGATAAGCTCTAAACAAAACTCGCCCTTATTCATAAAGTATAAGTCATAAATTATAATGTATTCTATTCAACGACTCGAATCCATCCCCGATTTAAACCTTCATAAATCTGTTCAACTAGGTTTTGCTCTTCCCTAGAAAGTGACTGCTTCGATAAAAGTGCTGACATGAACAGTTGTTGGTCAATTCGGCTAATTTGGCGCATATCAATAATGCGATTGGCAATTTGCCGGACAGGAAATTTGGGAAAACAAACTTGAGCAGATTTCATTGGGTCTTTAGCAACGTGGTGTATCTCTCCTTAAAATATATTACAGAACTTATCAATTCTCGAACGTGATCAAATTAGCGCATTGTCAGTGATTCGGACTAGACATAAATTGTGATAAGTGTTTTATTAGCCAAGTGATGAGTTCTCAGGAAAGCTTATGAGAAATTTGTCTTCATCAAGTGATATAAATCACAAAAGGATGGGAATAAGTATGTAAACTTTCAATATCCTAACCCACTAAAATTCCCTTCTCTTTTCTTTTATTTCCAATACTCAGATGCTTTGACCTGTCCTAATTCTAAGAGGTACGGGTCTTTTAGGGTAAGGGTTGACGTTGGCGGCGAGGGTTCAACTCCCAAGGCGGCGATAACTTGATGACCTAAGACTCGTCCGAGTCGTGGCGGTACAGCATTTCCCACCTGTCGAAATCCATGCCATTTCGTAGCATGAAAGCGGAACCAGTCCGGAAACGAATGTAAACGTGCGGCTTCTCGTACTGAAATGACCCGTGGATATTTAGGATGAATGGGACGGGGGGAGGTATAGCTACCGTGTTCGGGTCCGGTACCTGCGCGTAAGGTGTAGCAGGGTTTGTCCCAGTCTAGGCGTTGTAGGCGACTAATGGATTCTAATTGACCGGGTGGTGTTTGATTAAACCGTTCAATCGAGGCTAGATTGTGTCGCGTTCGCTTGGAACTGGTTAAGAGGAAGGGATTCCATTGGCGGGGATAGGCAAAATTAAAAGGATCGCTGATTATACCTCGTAGCTTTTCCACGTAAGGCATGGCTAATGCTTGAAGTAATTGTAACTGGGGGAGTGTCAGTTCTACCGAGTCTGAGGTTTGAAGTTCGGTAAAATCATCTAAATTGGGTAAATCCGCGATCGCATCCCGAACCGTACAAAACTCAGAGGGTGATTGCAATTGAGGTTGAGGATAGGTTAAGGGTTTCACTCCCACCTGATTCCCCAAGACAAATAACCGTTGTCGCTGCTGGGGTACACCGAAATTAACCGCGCTTAGTACCTGTATCGGTTGAATTATCTCATACCCGGCTGCTTGAAACTCGCACTGCAACCGATTCAGTAGGTTTTGGTATTTTTTCAGACCTAAACCCGGAACATTTTCCATAACAAAATAACGAGGCTGGAGTTCTTTGACCAAGCGACAGAATTCAAAGACTAAAAGGTTACGTTTGTCACAAACCTGACGTTTCCCCATCACTGAAAATCCCTGACAGGGAGGTCCACCAAATACCAAGTCAATGTCAATCCTGTCGCGATCGCTAACTAGAACAGGACTCCTTTGGCGATCGCACCAATCCCGCAAGGCTTTTTGGATATGTGTTCCCGTCAAGTCAGATACATCAGCGCACAAGACATGAGTCTGGGGAAAGTTAAACCCATAGACAGCCGCGTGAATCGGGTCTTTTTCCACTGCGATCGCCACATCCAACCCCGCCTGTTCGATCCCCAGGGAAAACCCACCAACTCCTGCAAATAAATCAATGGCGACAGGTCGATACCCCAAATTTGCCATCCCCTCATCCATTGCTTTAGCTTATCGGCGATTCATCTCACGGTCAATCAGAGATTCGACCGTGATCTGTTCCCTGTTTTGTCTAATTCGGTTACCACGCAAAATCCCCCAGTCACTTAAGACAGGGGGAAATTTTTGCGAATTATTGCAGGTTCACCGAAACGCCGTCTTGCCTCAGCTTATGACCTGGAAAACCAGGTGGGCATCGTGGACGCTCGTTTTAAGTTTCCGGGTTCATGCCCGGTCTACTGCCACAAGGTCTCTCGATTCCCTTTGCTATACGGACAAAGATCAAAAAACACTATTGGCAGTCACCAACGTTCCAGTGGAACCTGTCCTTCTATTCTAACGATTTATTTCCAGATGTTCACTGTCCAGTATTGCCATTTTCTGTAGGTACACCTGGCGTGCGCTCTGAAGATGGTCAGTGTTCGTGCCTAATTATACGCTGTTCTAGACACTCTAGGCTAAACTGATGAGTGTCATCGATCGCAAACCATGATGTTCGGGGTTATTGGCAGATGGTTTACAGCGAACCCCACTCCTATCTTGTCAAACTGGGGTTATTCCACTGGAACAGTTGGCGACAGAAACATCCTGATGTTACTCCCATGCTGGAGGGTGCCAACCTAAATTTATTGGATCTGAGTGGATTTAACCTCCGAGGGGCTAATATTCAAGGTGCTAACCTCTTTGGCACAGATTTGCTTGATGCTGACTTGACGGATGCCAATCTCACAAAAGCTGATTTTACAGGTGCCGATTTGAGGAATGCTTTTCTTTGCGGCGCTGATTTATCGGAAGCACGGTTGATTAGAACCCAAGCTTTAGGTACAAACTTTGAGAGAGCAATATTCACAGGAGTCTGCTTAGAAGACTGGAATATTGATAGTAAAACTAACTTGATTGGAGTTATCTGCGACTACGTTTATCTTAAATCCAGATATTCTCCTAAGAATAAACGATATGTACTACAAGAACGCCGTCCTCATAGTGGCAGATTTGAACCGGGTGAGTTTGCCAAGCTTTTCCAAACAACTCTAGAAACGGTTGAGTTAATCTTTCGCAACGGGATTGATTGGCAAGCATTTTTGGTTGCTTTTCAAAAATTGGAGAAAGAACAGGGTGATTTTCCTGTCTCTATTCAATCCATTGAAACGAAGCATCGAGGCACTGTAGTCATCCACCTCAATGTTCTGCCAGAGCAGGATAAGGCAAAAATTGAGCAATCCTTTAAACAGTGTTATAAACAGGAACTTCAATGCATTGAGGCAGATTATCAAGAAAAGTTTGGTACTAGAGTTCAGTCAGAGGAATTAATTACTAAGTATCGCCAACGAAATTCGGATTTTAAAGCCATGATTCAGGTTATGGCTAAAGCTCAAAGTGACTTTGTTTTAAATATGTTGCTACAATTAGAGTGATTTTTCATTAGTCATTCGTCCTTTTTTATTTGTTCAAGATTTTTCCCCCTCAAAACTCACTAAGGGCGGGTTTAGTCAAGTTATGGGTTTTGTTGGGCATTGTTATCCTTAAAACCCGCCCCTACTTCCCTTAAAAATTCACGCGCCATGACCGACTAGCAAGTGCGTTGGGTCGAAACTATCTTATTTGATAGTCTTTAACTGTACCACAGGGTTTCTATGGATTGTGCGATCGCCTGCGGGTTTCTCTCTGGGCTAGAATCCAACAGGACTGTGACATGTCCGAGTTTGCGCCCTGGGCGCGATTGTTTTTTCCCATACCAATGCAGATATGTTTGGGGCTGACGGGCTAGTTTTTGCCGTTTTTCGAGGTAGTCGTTCTGGGAATATTCGTAACCTAATAGGTTAATCATGATGGCTCTATTACACCTAAGTGTCGGTTTTGTCAATTCTAATCCAGCAACTGCCCGTAAATGCATTTCAAACTGCGAAGTTTCACAAGCATCTAAACTAAAATGCCCAGAATTGTGGGTACGGGGGGAGACTTCGTTGACAAATACCTGATTATTGGCGGTGAGAAACAGTTCAATCCCAAACACGCCCACGGCTTGTAGACTATTGAGTAAGGTACGTGCGATCGCGTCAATTTCTTTTTCTGTCTCTGTGCTAATCGGGGCGGGAATGATCACCCGACGGCACACTTGCTTTTCCTGCTGGGTTTCAACAACGGGGTAAACCACTACCTCACCGCTTAAAGAACGAGCAGCGATTACAGCTAATTCTCGTTCAAAGGGTACAAATTTCTCGACGAGGAGGGGTGTATCTCCAAGTTTTGAACAGAGTTCCTGAAAACTCTCTCTCTCCTTAAAAATAAACGTGCCTTGACCATCATAGCCGTGGCGTCGCGCTTTTAGAACGACAGGAAAATCCATCCTATCTGGGTTGAGGGGTGTCTGTAGTAAGTTAAAAGCCGGTTGGGGTAAACCAATGTCACGTAAATAGCAGCGTTGGTGATACTTATCCAGTAGGGGGGCTAAAGCCTCTAGGCGGGGGCGAAAACAGACACCTTGGTTTGCCAAGGGGAACAACCCATCCAAATTAATAAATTCATTCTCAAAGGTGATCACATCACAATCGGCGGCTAACTTAGCCGTCGCGGCGGCGTCATCAATCGGGGCAAAGATGGTATCGGAGGCGACACTAACGGCTGGATCAGTAGGATGGGGTGTTTGAATGACTAAATCCAATCCCAATGATTTAGCCCCATCTCCCATCATCCAAGCCAGTTGTCCGCCACCAATTACCCCTACTCGTTTCACAGTCTTAGGCATCAATAGGTTTGAGTCACTCGTTTGTCATGTTAGCGGATTTTGGTGTCAACATTAAACTCTGACAAGCAAAGGCTTCTGGACGAGATGATAGTGATAAGCCTTTGAATCAAGCCTATTTTCTAACCGCAACCGGAATGCCATGAACATTGACACTCCCCCGGTTAAAACGCGGGGGATTCTTTCTTCACAGGGAGGCAGAGTTTAACGTCTTCCAGGACGGAGCCTTTACCCTCAGAAAGCTTACCCACCGTGTGTCCCACGGCTTCCAGTCCTCTAATCTCGACTACCTGAGCGGCTGCTATATCGCGGTCTTGGGTATACCCGCAATGCTGACACTTGTGTACCCGTTGGGAGAGCTTTTTCTTGCCCGTTTCCTTCAGGCATTTAGGACAAGTTTGACTCGTTCCAGATGCGGGTATCTTCTGGAAGTACACGCCGCGCTTGAAACAGCATTGGGAGAGGATATCTAGGAATTGACCCCACCCCGCATCTAGGCAATGTTTAGCCAAGAAGCCTTTACCTAGTGCCTTGAGGTTGAGCTGTTCAGCAAACACAATGTCTGCCCAATCACAGAGGTTATGGGCTAGCTCCCAATGGTAGTTTTTACGGGTATTGGCTATCCGCTCATGTAGTCGGGCTACTTTGAGAAGTGCTTTAGCTCGATTGTTTGACCCAAACCGTTTATTAGCCACCTTTTTTTGCAGCGATTTCAGCTTGCTTTCTAGTCGCTTAAACGGTCTGGGATTTGGAAACGTTCGCCCATTAGACACGGCGGCAAAGTGCATTAAGCCTACATCTATTCCTAATGATGTACCAGTCGGACTGATTTCAGGTACATTTACTTTCCATTGCAGGATGAGTTGTACATACCAACCGGATGCCCGTCTCACAATACGCGCCTGTTTAATCGTCGCATCATCGGGAATTGGGCGGGATTGGTTGAATTTAACCAGCCCAATCTTAGGTAGTTTAATTCGATTCCCTTGAATGGGTTGTTCCGATGGCGTAGGAAAGACGAATGACCTCATCCGACCCGCTTTCTTGTACCGAGGAAAGCCTCTCCCATTCTTCCACATCCCCTCAAATGCTAGCTGTAGCCGCTTTAGGGTTTGCTGTAGCACTTGTGAGTGTACTGAGGCGAGTTCAGGGATACTCTTACGGGCAACCGTTAAGTTTTTGCATTGGCTGCTGTAGGTCGGTGACGGCGCATCGGCTGGAATGATGTACTCGTGTTTAATCGAGCAGGCGTAACCCCTACATTTGCGAGATTTAACCCAATCTTTGCGCTCAGTTAAAGCGTAGTTGTATACCCTACGGCATTGCTCTAGCCACTCTTCAAAAGTAGCTATCTGAGCGCTAGTTGGTTTTAGTTTGAACTCGTAAATTAAGGTAAACAGTTGCTCGACCTCCTGCAATGTTTTCTAACACTATACTACACTATTGGTGGGGCTTGTTCAGGACAAATCAGACTCGCGACTAAAGTCGCTTTGCTGAACGCCGAGATCGGTTTCATCCCCTGCGTTTTAACCAGGGGATGAAACCATCGCTATCCTGTAAGAATATAGTAAGCTCAATTCTGACTTGAGCTTTTATACTTCCCTGAAAAACTCAAACCTCTCATAACCAGCCACAACCATGAGTCAACCCACATCCGATCAACTGCAAATCTTTCTCGACATCGCCACAGAAGCCGCGATGACAGCCGGGGCAATCTTGCAAACCTACTGGGGTAAACTAGATGCGGTAGAAGAGAAAGGGCGTCCGGGTGATTTAGTCACAGTCGCTGATAAAGAAGCAGAAGCCGCCATTGTAAAAGTCTTAGGGCGTCATCTTCCCCATCATGCTATTTTGGCAGAAGAATCGGGTCAAAGGGGAGACCAGAAGAGTGAATATCTTTGGGCAATTGATCCCCTCGACGGCACCACCAATTATGCTCATCAGTACCCCATTGCTGCTACATCTGTGGGACTGCTCGTTAACGGAATACCGCAAGTGGGAGTTATCTATAATCCCTTTCACAATGAACTATTTCGGGCGGCTAAAGGATTGGGAGCAACTTGCAACCGCCGTCCGATTCAAGTGTCTGACACCTCTAATCTCCATCAAAGCTTACTAGTAACTGGCTTTGCCTATGACCGCCACGAAACCCCAGACAACAACTATGCCGAGTTTTGTCACCTAACTCACCTCACCCAAGGCGTTCGCCGCAGTGGTTCAGCCTCTCTCGATTTGGCAGAAGTGGCTTATGGACGCTTAGATGGGTATTGGGAACGGGGAATTTCACCCTGGGATATTACAGCTGGTGTAGTATTAGTGCAAGAAGCAGGTGGTACAGTCACAGCTTATGATGGTAGCCCCCTCGTCCTAAAATCTGGACGAATTCTCGCCACCAATGGTCAAATTCACAACCAACTCAGTCAGGAACTGTTACAGACACCACCCTTGTCGAGTTGGACGTGACACTTCCTCGATACGGATCAAAGATTGTAGTGCCGCTTGGCTGCAAATACCCACCCATTAACAATAGACGAAAAAGCAGATACCATAAACCATACTGCCTTAGAGTCCTGGAGCTTTGGAGACTGGGAGCCTTCTGAGACAGTCCTGCCCAACCGTCAGTTTACCCCTATCTTGGGAACCATATTTTCTACAATAGCTATGAGGATGTCAAGGGGGACTTTCATCTCTGAGACAGACTATAACACTATTCTTTCGTCACAGCAATTGGACAGCACCCTATGGCTTTTGAAATTGAACGCGGACTTTTTAAGTATGATTTCACGGATTATTATGCCATTTTAGGCGTTCCCGTCGATGCGGATGACAAGACAGTCCGGAAGCAGTATCTCAAAGTAACTCGCCGTCTCCATCCTGACAGCAGCAAATTCAAAACGGATGCGGAAAAACAGCAAGCCAATGAACTGTTAACAAAACTCGTCAATCCTGCCAAAGAACAACTGTTTCGTGGCAGTCGTGACTATAAAGTCAGTCTAGGACACATGGGCAAGCGTCTAGCCGCAGAAGGGGGCAAAATTTCGATTTCTAGCGACACGGCAAAAGAATTGGCAAGAGCTGGTGCAAATGTCGATGCTGTTTATCGGAATTCATTGAAATCTCTAGCCTCCAAGCAATACGAATCTCTTGATAAAGTAGTGGACAGAATTGGCGAAATCAGTGAACTCAATTTAGTTTACTTGATGCTCAAAGGAAAAACATCTAAATCCGGCATCAGCAAAACCTCTTCAGGAACAGCCATTTCTAAAACGGCGGGAACTGGCGCGGCGGTGAAGAAAACGACGGCTGGCGCAGCGACTAGTGGTGCATCAACGAAGGGGGGTGGGACTCAGGAAGTCTCAAAAGTTGATTCCTATCTCAGCCGCGCCGACAGCTATATGAAGAAAAACAATTTTGCGGGCGCTGTTTTAGAATTACGAGAAGCTCTCAAATTAGAGCAAACCAATAGTAAAAGTCATGGCTTATTGGGGTTAGCTTACTTAAAGCAAAATCAAGTATCCATGGCTAAGGTTCATATTAACAAAGCCTTGCAATTGAATCCCCAGGAAGAAAGCGCCTTGAAAGGAAAGCAATATATCGACAAATTAACCGAGAAAACAGGTTCAGGCAGCAAGTCGAAAGATCAATCGAGTGGCGGTGGTTTGTTTGGAGGATTGTTTAGCGGCAAGAAAAAGTAAAAGAATCAGGGACAAAGGATGAAAATTGAAACCGTTTTCAGGTTTTCCGATTGTTGGGGCGGGTTTCACCCGGATGTCCCTAAATCCCCCCTAACTGAGTGCGAGAATTTTTTGGCAGATGAGGGATGGGGAATGTAAACGTGCAGCAGCTTTTGCCGCCTAGTGGGCTAAATGTTTGGACTTCACCGGCATTTGCTCACTCACCCTCACTTGCAAAAAGGATCATTGGCAGTAGATGATAGGAGAGGAATCCACCCTTCAGGGTGGCTAGCAGATTGAACGATTGGGTGGATGGATAATCTAGAGTTTTACGATTACAAGCCGCACCTGAGCAGCTTGCGCGAAGAAATATTCCAGGGTTTGGCTCAACCCCAAAAAGCGATCGCGCCCAAGTTCTTTTATGATAAACGGGGTTCGGAACTGTTTGATCACATCTGTGAGTTGGAGGAATACTATCCCACCCGCACAGAAATTCATCTGTTAAAAACCTATTGCTGGGATATTGGACAACTTGTGGGTCAAGATTGCTTGCTGATCGAGTATGGTAGTGGCAGTAGTGCCAAAGTCCGCCTTCTGTTGGATGCCTTGCCGCACCTAGCCGGCTATATGCCCATCGATATCTCCCAAGAACACATGCTGCAAGCGTCAGCCGAACTAGCACAATCCTATCCTGACTTGGATGTGATTGCTGTTTGTGCGGATTATACCCAGGATTTTCAACTGCCACCCTATAGCAAAAAACCCGTCAATCATAAGCTAATTTTCTTTCCGGGTTCCACGATTGGCAATCTTCATCCCCCTGAGGCGCTCCATCTGCTCAAACAGTCGCGTCGTCTTCTGGATAAAGGCGATGGTATGTTAATTGGTGTTGATCTCAAAAAAGACCCAACTATTTTAAACGCCGCCTATAATGATGCCGAGGGAGTCACGGCTGAATTTAATCTACACCTATTGGAGCGGATTAATCAGGAGCTAAACGCTAATTTTGATTTATCGCACTTTCGCCACTGGGCTTTTTATAATCCAGATAAAAGCCGCATTGAGATGCATTTAGTCAGTCTCAAGGAACAAACTGTGATCATAGATAGGACACCGTTTCACTTTCGTCAAGATGAAACGATTCATACAGAAAACTCTTATAAATACAGCGTTGAAGAGTTCCAGGATATGGCAACTTATGCTGGATTCGAGGCTCAACAGGTGTGGATAGATACCAACCATCTCTTCAGCATCCATTACCTAACGATTAGGAATTAGGGATTTTATTTCCCTCTTCCCTATTCCTTGCTCCCCTAGAAGGGCGGGTTTAGTCAAGTTATCGGTTTGTCGCTCTCATTTTATTGGTAAAACCCGCCCCTACACCCCCGCTTCCCCTGTTCCCTGTTCTCTGTTCCCTGACAAATGACAAAAACTGACAAAATAAATTTTTCTTGTCCGAGTGGTTTTCCCGAATTTCTCCCAGGTGAAAAGCGTCTGGAGATGTATTTGATAGATACCATCCGCCAGGTGTTTGAGCGGTATGGATTCACACCAATCGAAACCCCTGCAGTTGAGCGGTTGGAAGTGCTGCAAGCCAAAGGAAATCAAGGAGATAATATTATTTACGGGCTACAACCCATTTTGCCCCCGAATCGCCAAGCAGAAAAAGAACAAGCGGGAGAAAGTGGTTCAGAGGAGAGAGCATTAAAGTTTGATCAGACAGTTCCCCTAGCCGCTTATATTGCCCGTCACCTGAATGAACTTCAGTTTCCCTTTGCTCGCTATCAGATGGATATTGTATTTCGGGGAGAACGGGCAAAAGCTGGACGCTATCGCCAATTTCGCCAATGTGATATTGATGTAGTGGGTCGTAATAAACTTAGTTTGCTCTATGATGCCCAAATTCCCGCAATTATTGCCGAGATTTTTACGGCGATTAATATCGGAGACTTTTTGATCCGGATTAACAATCGCAAAGTTCTCAGTGGGTTTTTTGAGTCGATTGGTTTGGATGAGAGCAAAATTATGCCCTCTATCCGCATTGTGGATGCAGGGGAGAAGATTGGCGAAGCTAAGGTGAAAAAAGCGCTCTTGGCTGAAGGGTTATCTGATGAACAAGTCGAGCAAATTCTTGCCTTTACTAAGATTCAGGGTTCGGTGGATGAAGTGTTGGCGCAATTGAACGCCATGCTTGAGGATAAACCCGATGCTCAGGTATTGAAAACGGGCATTGCTGAACTGGAAACGGTGATTACAGGGGTACGGAATTTGGGGGTGAGCGATCGCGTGTTTTGCCTTGACCTCTCAATTGCCCGTGGATTAGACTATTACACGGGAACGGTGTATGAAACAACCCTCGTTGGTCATGAAGCCTTGGGCAGTATTTGTTCAGGGGGACGGTATGAAGAACTTGTGGGAATGTTTGTCGGGGATAAAATGCCAGGAGTGGGCATTTCCATCGGTTTAACTCGGTTGATGAGTCGGCTGATTCAAGCCGGGATTCTTGAGTCTTTCTCCTCCACACCCGCTCAAGTGATGGTGGTGAATATGCAAAGCGACTTGATACCCTTATATTTAGACGTATCTCAGAAACTGCGTCAGGCGGGAATTAGTACAATTACCAGTTTTGAAGAACGTTCTGTGGGCAAACAGTTACAGCAAGCCGATAAACGGGGAATTCCCCTTTGTGTAATTATTGGCTCTGAAGAAGCCGCCGCCCAAAAATGTGGTCTGAAAAACATGAAAACCGGCGAGCAAATTGCCGTCAAGATAGAGCAGCTAGCTGATGAGGTTACCAAGCAATTAGCATAAGGGCATTTCTGTAGAGACGTTCCATGCAACGTCTCCAGCATTAAGGCAATTTTGTAGCATAAGTAAGCAACCCCGGTCTAAAGACGCGGGGCTTTAGCCAAGTAAGTTGAAGCCGTGCTTACCAGCCTAAGTCTTAATTGACTACGTTATCGGCAAGTGTTCAAGAACCTACCAAGGAATACGAAGCTAGTTCCTTGCTCTAGAACCAGAAAGTTAAACAGTTTTAAGGTCACTGAAACAGTGCTTTTTGGATAGTTACCGACCGATAACATTGGCGAAGCTAACGTTACTGAAAAGGTGAGACACAACAATGTCTAAACAACCAAATTACGTTTTTGTCCTTGATACTAACCGCAAGCCCTTGACCCCCTGCAAACCATCAATAGCAAGGAAGCTGCTGAATGCTGGCAAGGCTAAAGTCTTTAAATTGTATCCATTTACAATCATTTTGAATAAGGAGGTAGCTGATACGCCAGAACCACATACATTAAAAATCGACCCCGGTTCAAAAACGACCGGGTTGGCAATACTTTCTGGAGCTAATCTTCTCTGGGTAGCTGAATTAACTCATCGTGGTCAGTCAATCAAAATGTCACTAGAATCGCGTCGCTCGTTACGTCGTGGACGCCGCCATCGGCATACACGCTATCGTCAGGCTCGATTTCTTAACAGAACACGTCCTAAAGGTTGGTTAGCTCCAAGTCTTCAACATCGTGTAGAAACGACTCTAACTTGGGTTGAGAAACTCTCAATGTTAGCGCCAATAAAAGTAGTTGTTCAAGAGTTGGTCAGGTTTGATTTACAACAACTAGAAAACCCTGAAATATCCGGCATTGAATATCAACAAGGGGAGTTAGCTGGTTACGAAGTTCGTGAGTACCTGATTAATAAATGGGAGAGAAAATGCGCTTACTGTGGCATTGAAAATGTCCCTCTACAGGTAGAACATATCCAACCCAAAGCTAAAGGTGGTAGTAATCGGATATCTAATTTGTGCCTAGCTTGCGAAAAGTGCAACCTCAAAAAAGGGACTAAAGAAATCAATGTATTTCTCGCCAATAAGCCTGATGTTTTAAAAAGAGTTATCGCTCAAGCTAAACGACCTTTAAAAGATGCTGCTGCTGTTAATTCAACCCGTTGGGCTTTATTCAATCGACTAAAAGAGACGGGCTTAGAAATTAGTACGGGTTCTGGTGGATTAACCAAGTTCAATAGAACTAAATTAAAGTTGCCAAAAACTCATTTTTTTGATGCGGCTTGCGTTGGTGATACGCCGGAACTTTTAGTGCTAGCAAGTCAACATTTAAGCATCAAAGCAACGGGTCATGGCTCTAGGCAAATGTGTCGTACTGACAAGTTTGGGTTTCCTTCTCGATATGTACCTAGATTGAAGTTTATTAAAGGTTTTCAGACTGGTGATATCGTGAAAGCGATTGTTACCTCTGGGAAAAAGGTTGGAACTTACGCCGGGAGGGTTGCAGTTCGCTCTACTGGTAGTTTCAATATTTCAACAACAGGTGGGCTGATTCAAGGAATTAGCCACAAATACTGTCAACAAATTCATCATTCATGATGGTTACAATTATGGTTTTTGAATATTGGAGGCTTCTTAAACCGCTACCGTGCGTTCCTCCCCGGTCTGAAGCTTGCCCGATAAGCGAAGCGAAGGGACACGGGGTTTCCCGCAACGGAGGAGTTCTGATGACAGACAATTTTTCCAAGAATCCCAATTGGGTACAATAATTGGAGTAGTGTTGCAAAATGAACCATGAACTACACTGCCACTAGCGCATCTTGGTAAGAGTTATGATTTAAGCGGAAATGAACCTGACTCAGAGCATACCACGTTTGCTCACCGACCACTCCATCTACCAGTAAGCCATGACGTTTCTGGAACGCTCGCACCGCTTGTTCTGTTTGTTCGCCAAAATCACCATCAATTGGCGATGAATAATCCTGAGTCAGATGCAGCACCCACTGTAAGGGAATCACCATATCATGTCTGCTACCTCGATTGAGTACAGGCATATTAACCGGGGCGCCGTGATAAAGGGCTTGCCATGTTAGGGAATCGACAATACCATCAGCTTTGAGGAACATACTTTGCTGAAATTCCATCACAGCATCATGGACCGAGCGATCAAAATACCCCCCCATGGGACCGGTGTAGGTGCCGCAATGAGCCAGAAGCTTTTGCAATTCTAAAACCTCAGCTCCCACCGAACCCAGTTGCAGTATAGGTTTGCGAACCGATGATTTAGCTGTGAGTCTAACCTTTGATGTCGTTTCCGGATTAAAAAGCGCTTGCATAGTACAGTCCTCATAAGGAGTAAGTTTGTACAGTATTTTAAGGTACTGTTGATGGCTGGGAACTTATCCTAGCTAACCCAATCAGCCTTGTCATCATCCGATTGGACAATTGGGTTAAAGGATGTATTCAGTCTCAACTTAATCCTACAGTAGGTTCAACGGAAGGGAAATGATACAAAAGCGATCGCGCCTGAGTGAGAAGGTTCAAGTACGCGATCGCTTAATTAAAATTAACGGATTTTATCTCAACCTGTGGAAACCCGCGCAGGCGGGTGCAAGTTTGTGTAGCTGCGGTTACCCTACGGGAAGCCGCTCCGCGTCTACAACCGCCCAATTAACTAGGCGAGGATAAAATCACTCCTGTCGAGGGCATTTGCTTGAATCCCACTCAAGATAGCTAGGTCTGTATTGAAGACACTAATGCGAGTATCATTACCATCTTGAATCAGGTCAAGCTGTTGGAACGTGATGCCCAAACCACGAATGCCAATCCGGTCAATCTCTATTTCAAAGTCGGTAATCGTGTGAGCCGCACTGGGAACAAAGCCATTAACAATCCAGAACTGATCATCACCTTTGCCACCCGTCATGGTGCTACCACCCTCACCACCGAACAATAGATCATCGCCATCACCGCCTGAGAGTTGATCATTGAAGCCAGCAATCAGGATATCATCACCTTTGCCGCCATCAAGACTATTATTCCCTGAACCAAAAGAGGCATTCAGAATATCATCGCCATCGCCACCAGACAATTGATCATTGAAGCCAGCTAAAAGATTGTCGTCGCCATCGCCACCATCAAGGCTGTTATTTCCTGTACCAACGGAAGCGTTAAGGATATCATCGCCATCACCGCCCAAAAGTTGGTCATTAGAACCAGCCAGGAGGTTGTCATCACCTTGACCCCCATCAAGCACGTTATTTCCGCCACCATTTAAGGCATTGAGGATATCATCGCCTTGACCCCCATCAAGCACGTTATGACTGCCACCACTGGAAACATCAAGAATATCATCACCCTTGCCGCCTAATAGGTGGTCATTAGAGCCAGCTATTAGAACATCGTTACCTTTGCCTCCATCAAGCAGGTTATTGCCGCCACCACTAGAGGCATCTAGGGTATCATGACCTTGGCCGCCAAACAACTGATCGTTGAAGTTAGCCAACAGTTCATCCTTGCCTTTACCACCATCAAGCAGGTTGTTTCCGCCACCATTGGATACATCCAGGCGATCATCGCCAGCTTCACCAAAGAGTTGGTCGTAGCTATTGCCAATCAGCGTATCATTACCTTTACCGCCGTAGAACTGATTACCACCAACGCTGCCTGAGCCATCCACCTCATCGTTCCCAGCCAAGGCAAAAACGATGACGGGACTATCGGTAATGGTGAAAACATCATCGCCAGAAGTGCCAAATATAGTTTTCGGAGGAATCTTTTGATTACCAAAGTCGATATTGGTGACTATATCACCAGAGCCGAGAGTTACCTTCTGGCTACCAGCGATAGGAAATGAATTACCCGTGAATGATAAGTTGTCAACCAGCAATCCTGAGTCAACAGCCGTATCTCCCACGTCCACAACCCCGATTCCCAGGGTAAAAGTACCGGCGGTTTGGAAAGTATAGGAGAAGGTGTCAAATCCGGTTTCTTCATTAAAAATGGTAGGAGAGAATCCGAAAGAGCTATTGGTATTCGCTAGCGTGTCCAAAGTATTTGACACAATCGAAACGAAGCCAAAATCGTTGAAGAAAGTGGGTGTACCTTCGTTGGTGAGGAAGTTCCAATCAAAGCTCAATTGAGTGCCAGCCGATACTGTTACTGTTTGCTTGATTGCTGAACCAACGGTAGCATTGCCATTACCCAGACCATCTAGGCTTCCAAAAGTCAACCCCAGGAAAGTTTCTAGTTGGGTATCGCTTACGGAAGTCCCGCCGTTAGTTAGTAACGCTTGATTGGTTCCCTCCGTTGGACCCGAACCAAAGGCAGCTGTCTCGATAGTCGTGTTACCCGTTGTTTGCCAAGGATCAAAGCTGCCTGTTTCAAAACCACCGTTCAAATTCGGAAATGTCTGCTTCCAACCGGGTTTTAGCACCTCGGCAACGGTGTAAGTACCTGGATTCAGGTTCGTGAAGGTATAGTCGCCGTTGATATCGGTTTTCGTAGATGTCTCACCGGAATCGAGTTGACCGTTTTGATTATCATCTAAGTAAATTGTCCAACCCGCCAAACCTGGCTCATTGGCATCTTGTTTTCCATCCCCATTGAGGTCATTCCACTTGCTGCCGCTAATTTCTCCTGGCTTAGGTACTCCGACAAACACATTATCGATCGCCCAGTTATCGAAGCCATTACCACTATGATTAACTTGACGCCAGCGGAAACTGGTGCTACTCGTCTGAGCAACAGTGGGAACTGTTTCGCTGAGGGTTGTCCAACTGGTGAAGGCTTCCGTGTCATAGAGTCCAAGCTGAGTCCAGCTACTACCACCATTGATGGAATATTCCAGTACTACATCTTCCCCTGCATCCGCATTTTCTCCGCCATTGGAGCCATTGCCAAAAATTAGGTCAAAGAAGACTGTACCACCGCTGGAGACATCGACAAAGTTTGTAGTGGCAAAGCGAGAGTTCCCGCCAGAAGCACCACCGTTAAACCACAGGGAATTCCCATCACTACCGACAAAGTTGCTGTTGGCTGTGCCGTTGGTGATCGTTGACCATTGGCTATTATCAATGTCTGGGTCAAAGTCATCAACAACACTGTTGAGGATCGGTGGTCCGACAGTTACATTATCGATCGCCCAGTTATCGAAATTATTACCACTGTGAGCGATTTGCCGCCAACGGAAGTTGGTGCTACTCGTCTGAGCAGCAGTAGGAATCGTCTCGGTGAGGGTTGTCCAAGTGGTAAAGGCTTCTGTGTCGTAAAGACCAAACTGATTCCAAGTGGTGCCACCGTTTGTGGAGTATTCCAGCACCACGTCTTCCCCTGGATCGGCATTTTCGCCACCATTGGAGCTATTGCCAAAGATCAAATCAAAGGTAATCGTACCGCCATTAGCAACATCTACCAGATTGGTGATGGCAAAACGAGAGCTACCGCCAGGAGAACCTCCGTTAAACCATAGAGAGTTCCCATCACTGCCAACAAAGTTGCTATTGGCTGTACCGTTAGTGATGTTTGACCATTGGCTATTGTCAATGTCTGGGTCAAAGTCATCAAAGATTACGGGAACAACTGGAGGAGGGGTAGAGCCAGTCAGGGCACTGTAGGCATTGAGCCGCCCACCTGAAACGGTTATGCCTTGTAATGCTGGAATTGGGTCAACGGTTGCCAGGATACGATCCTTGACCTGTTGGGCTGTTAATGTGGGGTCGTCAGACCAAACCAAACTAGCAACACCTGCTACGTGGGGAGTTGCCATGGATGTTCCACTCTTGAAGCCGTACCCACCCCCAGGAATGGTGCTATAGACAGAAGAGCCTGGTGCGCCCAAGTCTACAGATGTTGCTCCGTAGTTGGAAAAACTCGACCGTTGATCGTCATCGTCGGTGGAAGCGACAGAAATGATATTATCCAGGTTATAGCTAGATGGATAGCGAGGAGTTGCGTCATTGTCACTATTATTATTTGCTGCTGCGGCAATGAATAACTGTCCGGCTGCACCAGCCGCCGCGATCGCATCATACAACCCCTGGGAAAAGCCGCCACCACTCCAACTATTGTTGGTCAGGTTAGCGCCCATCATCGTGGCATATTCCACTGCCTGAATCGCATTAAAGATACTACCGGAACCTGAGGAGCCGAGGAACTTGATCGCCATAATATCGGCAGACCAACTGACACCTGTCACACCGATACCATTGTTTCCTTCGGCGGCGATGGTTCCGGCTACGTGAGTGCCATGACTGTTATCGTCAAACGGGTTGTTATCGTTATTAATAAAGTCCCAACCGTAGACATCATCAACGTAGCCGTTACCATCATCATCAATTCCATTTCCGGCAATTTCTCCCGGATTTGTCCACATATTGTCATTGAGATCAGGATGGTTATAGTCCACCCCGGTATCAATTACCCCAACGACTACGTTGTTTCCGGTTTCTTCGCCGTAAATCCAAATAGTTAACAAAACTTATGAGTAGAAAAATAAACCACTGTTCCAGCCGGCATTGAAACCCTAGTCAGTTGCCTAAATCCAATTGTAAATGTAAAGATTTTTAACAAAGACTGACCTATTGCGTAAAATCTTCCCCCTCAGCCAGAGTGATCAGGTGAACGGTTAAACTGTTGCGATTCGCAGAGTGATTCCGTCGTGTCAGACATCTGAAATAGATACTGGGAATAATTCTGCTTTTTGAACAAAATAGTGAAAGAGGTCATCTAGTAGTGCAACACATAAGTGAAACGTCAAAATCAAAGTTTCAGTTTAGTGGTCATGATTTATTGATTTTACGGGTTGAGTTGATGAGTCACTAGATAATTCAGTTGGCTCAGGACAATGAAGAGAAGCCACTTAGATAATTATGAGGGATAAAAATGTATGAGATTGTAAGATTGAAACGAATAAAAGAACGGATGAATAAAAAACACTTAGAAAAGGAGATTAATAGATGTCTAATACATCTCAAAAAAATGAATTACTTAATTTACTTCTTGACGCACAACAAACTGTAGCAGGAAGTATAGAGCGAAGGCAAACTGTAACCAAACTGGTTGATCGAATCCTGCGATCGCGCCTAATATGCCGTCCGCTAAAAGACCAATCCCTATCCAATGCTTGCCAAGACATTTATCAAGCCGCACGCCAGCAACTTTTGGGTACTCTGTACTCGGATATTGACCGCTACAATCCTGAAAATGAATCCCTAAGACAATGGGCAAATGTAAGGATGCGGGAAGCCTTTCAAGAAATACTCACTGACAATCGTCTGAAACAGCTAGCTCTAGAAGCAAAACAATATCCAGCCCAGACACAGCAACGCCAATATCTCTTAACTGAACTGGTTAATGCGATTCAACTATCTCGGAGACTTATCCGTCCTCATCGAGGTGAACTAAAGAGTGATTTTTATAACATAATTTATGATGATGCCGTCAATCGAACCTTGCTTTATGTTTTCCAAAAAATTGACTTATATGACCCGGAACGAGGGAATGGGGTATTTATGAATTGGGTTAACTTTAGACTGGATAGAACATTAAGAGATATTCGAGCATCTTACCAGATTACCCAAGACAAGCCGATTGCTATCGAAGAAATAGATAATCTGGGAACAACTGAGGCGGCTCCCACGACATTTGAAATCATCATGCATTATATAGAACGTGATCCCGATGAAATTTTTAAACAGGAATTGATTCAAAAACATCCCAACGCCAGCTTCCAAGCTATATTTTTAGCGAAACGCATTCAGGGGAAAAGCTGGAAAGAGATTTCACAAGACTTGGGAATTCCCGTGACAACCTTAAGTAGTTTCTATTGGCGCTGTATTCAACGGTTTGCCCCAAAAATTAGACAGTACGTCCAAGACTGCGCGTAAACCTAAAAAGGAGAAAAAGCTATGATTACTATTAATAATAAAGTTAAGCTAGGTTGGCAAGTCCATCAAAAAGCCAAACAGTTTCGTCAACACCAATCCACCCCGTTCAATTTTGTCAACGCGCAGCAGGTTTATCTGAATACCTTAGCCGTGTATGCGGTGAATGACTACCTCAAGCGCCAAGGAATAGAGACAGACTTGACGGAAAGTGATAGCTGGGACCCATTAATGCAGTCTTTAGTCAATATTGCCGATTTAAAGGTGAAACGGCAAGGTCAATGGGTAAAATTAGAATGCCGTCCTGTATTCTCGGATATAAACTTTGTTTACATTCCAGCAGAAGTTTGGGAAGATAGGATTGGCTATGTTGCAGTAGGGATAAATGAATCCCTAACAGAAGCAACATTACTCGGCTTTACTCCAACCGTGACAACGGAGGAGTTATCCCTTAGCCAGTTCCAATCTCTGAATGATTTGCTCAAGTGTCTTACACCTAAAAGTGAATCATTACCTCTAGTTAACTTAAGTCGATGGTTTGATAATATCGTGGCAGAGGGTTGGCAAACTGTTGAAGCTTTACTCGGTACACCAGACGTTAGTCTAGCATTCAGAAGTGTCAATCCGGCGACGGTTAAGCGGGGGAAGGCAATTCAACTGAAAGACCACACTCTAGCACTTATACTCGACCTGAATCAAGACAATGAACAAAACATTCGCATCCGTGTCAAGGTTCGTTCCTTAGCGAGTAATACCTCTTTACCCGAAGGGATCACCCTCAGGGTACTAGATGAAACAGGAGAACCTTTTCTAGAAACTCAAGCTGGAAAGGCGGATAGTTCCATTCAAACGAAACCCTTTCAGTTTATTGAACAACCTGAAGAAAAATTTACGGTTAAAGTGGTGTTAGGAGAGGAGAGTATAACGGAGAATTTTTTAATTTAAACTGAGGGAAGCAGGAACATAACTATGGGTAAAGTCGTTCAACTTAATCTAGAACATGGGGATTTTAGCCAAGGGTTTCAGATTACCCTAGAAATTAGCGACGAGAGTTTTCCGCACCGTCAAATCCGAACGGGTGGTAGTTTACCCGCTAATTTACAGGTTTGTGCAAACTATGATAATTGGCAGAAAACTTATCGCCGCTTAGAAACAGCCTTCAGGCGCCCGGTTATTTTAGATGATGAAACTGAATTACTTCCCCCTGTTTCTGCTGACGAATGTCAAGTTTTATTTGAAACCCTAAAAGGCAGTATTAATCATTGGCTTAGCGCTGAAGAGTTTCGCCGTGTCAAAGAGCAATTACTTAGAGAGTTAGACGAAGAAGAAGAAATTCGCGTCATTGTCCGCACCAGTGAACATAACTTGCGGAAATTACCCTGGGATGCGTGGGAGTTTTTGGATGAGTTTCCCAATGCGGCTGTGGCGATTAGTCCGACAGAACATGATGTAGGAACTCAGGTTAAACCGAAAAGTAAAGTCAGAATTTTGGCAATTTTAGGCAATAGCCAGGGAATTAATATTGCCAGAGACAGAGGTTTACTGGAAAATTTACCCCAGGCGGATGTCCGCTTTCTGGTTGAACCGCAACGTCAAGAATTTGAACCTCTGTGGAGTGAAGAATGGGATATTCTTTTCTTTGCGGGACATAGTTACTCTCAAGGAGATGGCGATTGCGGTTATATTTATATTAATCAAACCGAAAAGCTAGGGATTAGCGAGTTGAAAAATACCCTAAAAAGAGCGATAAAGAAAGGGTTACAACTGGCGATTTTTAATTCCTGTGATGGTTTAGGATTAGCGAATGAGTTGCAGCGGCTGAATATCCCGCAAATGATTGTCATGCGGGAACCTGTACCGGATAAGTTTGCTCAAGAATTTTTGAAATATTTTCTGGAATCGTTTTCCAGTGGCAAATCGTTATATAGTTCAGTCCGAGAAGCACGGGAAAAACTCCATGACTTATCGGATATTGAGAGAAGGTTTCCGGGTGCAAGTTTGTTACCTGTAATTTGCCAAAATCCCACAGTTTTACCCGTAAAATGGGACGATTTTTTGGCAAAGGCAAAGCCTGAGGCGGAATCAGGGGAGTCGATTGAACCTCCAGTTTTATCTGAAGATAAAGAGATATTATCCAAACAGATTTCTCTGAAAAAGTCAGCGAGTGAAGATAAATCTCTTAAGGTTTCACCCCCAGCAAAAAAGCCAATCGGTAAACTCATAGCTATTGGAGTTTTGGGGGGGGCTATTTGTTTTTCAGCCATCAGTGGTTGGTTATGGTGGAAACGCCCTATTTGTTCATTGAGCGATAGTCGGATACCCTTAAGGATTAATATTCCCCAAGGACAACTCTTTAACTATGGGGGAAGTACAACTTGGGTTCCTATTGCTGAACCCTTTCACGAACAGATCAAGACAGCCTTGCCCGATTTTCACCTCAATCCACCTAAGTATAGTGGTTCAGTTGAGGGAATTCAACAGGTATTGGGAGGCTATTTTGCGTTCAGTTTATCCTCTATCCATCTGCAAAAAAAAGATTTAGCGGAGGCGAGACAGCAAGGCTATGAACTGATTCAGAAGTCGGTAGCGATTGACGCGATCGCAGTCGGGGTAAATCCTCAACTCAATGTTCCTAGCTTAACCCTAACTCAGCTTAAAGATATTTATACCGGAAAAATTCGTAACTGGCAACAAGTGGGTGGTTCGGATTTGCCAATTACTCCCTACTCCCGCCAATCTGATCAAGGTGGAACAGTGCGATTTTTTACCGATGCGGTTTTAGGAGGACAACCGTTTAATACCCAAATTGTCCAATTTGTTGGTTCGACAACCACGGGAATCGGTAAAGTTAGCAATGATCCAGGCGGTATTTACTACGCCTCAGCACCGGAACTTGTTTCTCAATGTGGAATTCGTCCTTTACCTTTGGGACTTCCGGGAAAGACGGCGATTGCGCCCTATCAGGGTGACTTAGTTCCCCCGGAGTCTTGTCCCCAGCAACGCAATGAGATGAATTTCGCCGCATTCAAAAGTGGAGAATACCCCTTAACTCGAAACTTATTTGTGATTATCAAAGATTTTCCCGGCGAGAATAATGCTCAAGAACAAGCGGGGAGAGCGTATACTCATTTGATATTAACGGGTAAGGGTCAAGGGATGGTAAAAGAACCTGGATTTGTTCCTGTTGCTCAGGCTTGTCCGTCGCCCTAGTACAAGAATTCAGATGGCAGATAACAGAAGGCTCCAAGAGATAAAATGAAAAAGTACTCAAGTAATCTATTTTAATCGCCTGAGTAGAAAGGAGCTTACATTTCACTCAGGTTGGCAACAGCAACTCAACATCTAATAAAAAGATAGTTTTTGTTCCCGAATCTTGAGGAATCACCGCCACATGACGGGCAATATTAACCGTATCAGAACGACGATAGGATTCCGGTAAAAGCCGAATTGCTGAAAGTGGCACATCTATTAAAATAGGCGCTTCAGCTACGGGAATGCCATAGATTTCACCGATTTGATTTTGCATAGTTACCAGATATCCTCCTCCTTTGGCGGCTTCCGGTAAGCTCTCTTTGAAAAAGCGCTGATATAAATCAATTACCGTAATGTCTTCTTCGCCAGAATGAGTAACTCCAACCTGATTCATCCCACTCCCATGAACAGGGGCGCGATTCAAGATTTTGTAGACGGATTCAATTGGTAAGGCTAGATACAATTTCCCTAGAGTAAAATGAATGAATTTTAATACCTGTGTCGTCTTTCGTGAAAGGACAGGTTGCTTTTCGTTCGATTGAGTGTTCATTACATTACTATTCATAACCAAAACCCTTCTTTAGACAATAAAAATTACAGTGGGTGGATAAGCTGCAATGCATTACTTAAGTCAGCGCTAACAACAAAGGACAAAGAACGAATGACTAATGACGAACAAGACTATTTTCGTGGATAATATCTTTGAGCGAGCCGACAAACTCTTGTTCTAAATAAGGCTTGGTGAAATACCCACTCGCCCCCAACTGCATCGCTAACCAGCGATGTTTTTGACTGCTGCGAGAGGTTAGCATGGCAACGGGAACCCTCGACAACTTCGGATCTTGACGCCGTTGACTGAGAAACTCAAACCCATTCATATTCGGCATCTCAATATCACAAACCACCAACTGCACCGATGCACTTTGCTGCAACTGGTTGATCGCCTCTCGACCATCCCGCGCCTGTAACACCCGAAAACCCGCCCGTTCTAAAGTTAGCGCTAAGGTTTGTCGCAAAGCCACCGCATCATCGACAATCAAAATTGTCGGTACTTGTACCATGGTGATGGGAGTGGTGGTATCCCCTGAACCGATCACCGTACCTGGAGAAGCATCCTGACGCACAGGAGTCGCCGTTGGCGTCGTCGCTCCATGGACAAATTCCAACAGTGCAATACCATCAACCACCGGAATTACCGTCCCATCCCCCAAAATCGTACAACCGTAGGTATAACTAGGAGGAGAAATCGCCCCACCAAAAGGTTTAATCACCAATTCTTGTTCCGTCACCAGACGCTCAACTTCCACAGCAAACACCTGTTGATCCTGACGCAGTATCAGCATAGGTAACTCCCACGTCTTTGGCGCCGCCACTGAACTTAAGGTTTGACTCGTCAAGTTCTCCGGTAAGGGACGCTGATACTCCAACAGTTCACCTAATCGATAGGTTGGTATCAATTCTCCCCGCCAATGAAGAAACCGTTGCGTCCCCGATTTTTTGACTTGGTTGGCTTTGGGAATAATAATCTCTTCGATACTGTCAGAGGGTAACGCCAGCACCGTCGAACCGATGAAACACACTAATAACTTGGCGATGGTTAGGGTTAAAGGTAGACGTAAGGTAAACGTCGTACCGCCTCCCGGCGTCGAAGTTACAGAAATTTTCCCTTTAAGCGATCGCAGCTGGGTTCGTACCACATCTAAACCAACCCCTCGTCCCGATAACTCACTCACTTGCTGGGCGGTAGAAAATCCTGGCTCAAAAATATATCCCCACAAACCCGCCTGGGACGTCGTCGCCAATTGTTCACTAGATAACAATCCCAACTCCACCGCCCGACGCCCAATCCGTTCTGCATTTAAGCCTTGACCATCATCCCGAACTTCAATAATTGTTTGACTCCCCTTGTGATAAGCGCGAATTTCAATCTGTCCCGATTCCGGTTTCCCCCCTTGACGCCGGATCTCAGGAGACTCAATTCCATGATCAAAGGCATTTCGGAGTAAATGCAGCAACGGATCAGAGAGTTTTTCCAACACCGCTTTATCAACCAAAACACCTGTTCCGGTTAATTTCAAATTCACCCGTTTGTGATACGTATTAGACAGTTCCCGTAATACTCTAGGAAACCGATTCAACACCTCCCCAATCGGTAACATCCGCGCCCACATCAGCTCATCCCGCAAGTGGTTGAGCACCTTCAGCTGCTGTTGGGTGGTTTGATCAGATTTCTTCGCAAACAGGGCGATATCGTCAACGGCTTCTTCAAGCTGCACCATTTCTTCTAAGATCCCTTGGATTTGGGAATAGAGAACGCCGTAGCTATCCATTTCCAGGGAGTCAAAGTCCGCCAATGTCTTTAGCGTTACATCCGTGGAGTGATCAGAATTCCGCAGTCCGAGCGATCGCACATCACCACTTCTAGGAACGCGACGATCCATCTGAGCAGAACCCGACATCATCCCATAACTGTACCGTTCTGGCGCGACCAGTATCTTATCCGATACATGCTGCAATTTATTCACAATCTGCCCAAATCGAGCAAATCGATCCAGCAATGCTCGCGCTGCTACCTGTAATTGCTGATTCTGGAGTGATAAACCATTGCGGTTAATCGCTAATTCCCCAACCAAGTTATTCATCCGTTCGAGTCGATCTAAATCCACCCGCACGGATAGATTAGGCGTGGGTGCTGGTGAACGGGGGCGAGTGGATTCAACGGGATTGTGGCTCGTTAGCGGATCGGGTATCAAAGAGGGAGACTGGGCGATATGACGTTCACCCGATTGGCTCTTAACTAACGGATTCCCCTGAAACAGGGTTAATTGTGACGCCTCTTCCAGGGAGGGAAGTTGATCAAAAACTTGCTCAATCGATTGAATGGCAAAATCAAGGTTGATCGGTGCGGCGGGAACTAATGCAGAGGTTTCAGGTACGACATCCGGTTCGACTTCCGTAACGGTTTCGGGAGTAGCCTGGGAGTGATCCTCTGTCTGGTTGAACAAAGATGTCGCTTCTTCAACCCATTCTGTATCTAAAATCTCCTGAGAATCAGGATTACCAAAAATATCCTCTAAAGAAGGAACTGATAATGTAGATTCTGCTGTGGCTGGGAGGATATAAGGTTCACTCTCTTGAGAAAATAGTTCAGCGAGCAACGGAAGCGTTTCGGGTGAAGATGCGATCGCATCGTCTTCTGTAAATGCTTCAATCGGTTGCACGGCGAACTCTGGAGCTTCAACGGAAACGTCTGTGAAGGGCAATCCTAATCCCCAATCACCCGAAGCCGTTGCTGGAGATTCAGCGAGGGCGACTAATGCTTCACCAGGATTTCCTCCCGTCGTCTGTTCACCGGAGAGAACAGCTTGACGGCTGACTTCAAAATCAGCCAGTGCCAATTTTGTAATCTCTACAGCCCTTTGGGGGTGAGCCTCTAACGCCTGTTGTGCCGTTTGTGCGATCGCGCCAAATCCGGGCAGGTTTAAGAACTCAGCAAATCCAGCAAAAACGTCAAGTTGGGCGCGTAATTCTCCCGCCACTTCATAGTCTTGAGGATTTTCCACCACCGTAGCAAGGCGTTCCAATCCTTCGGCGACATCGACTTCAAAAATAGATACCGCCATATTTATCCCCAATTCGGCGGAACTGGGCATATAACTATCCGCCTGCGTCAGGGCATCTCCCAATCGTGCCTCAATTTGGTCAAAAATGGGAGTCCCTGTGGCTAAAGCTGCTTGAGGATCAAAGTAACCCGTGGTAATTTGTGATTTCAGGGGCAAACTCAGGCAGTCATAAGCTTGCAGCAGTTTATTTTCTAGCTCTATGTCAATCTCTACGGTATCACTATAGAGTGCCTTAAAGATATTTTCCAAGCGGTGAGCTAGAGTCGCGATCGCCTCTAATTCTACACTGGCTGCGCCCCCTTTTAGCGAGTGGGCGGCTCGCATTAATTCGTGAACTTGGGCAGTACTGCGCTCATCTGTGAGATTTAATAACCCGGTTTCAATGATCTGTAAAAGTTCCGGTGCTTCGGCAATAAAAAACTGATAGGCTTGGTCACGAATATCGGGGTTAATTGCCATGGTTTTTCATTGTTTATTGGTTATTTGTGAACGGTGTGTTGGGCGAAGCATTCGCGTTGTAATTTTGACAGGAAACCGATCAATCTAGGGGCGAATGCTTCGCCCCTACGTTACGAAACGAAACGAAACGTCGCGAATATCGGGGTTAATTGCCATGGTTTTTCGTTGTTTATTGGTTATTTGTGAACGGTGTGTTGGGCGAAGCATTCGCGTTGTAATTTTGAC
>NZ_JBKHUP010000033.1:0-67731 GCF_046565525.1 Coleofasciculus sp.
CCTCTATTCTTCCGGCATCCCGCTATCCCTCCTCACCCTACGAGAGTTGAGGGTGAGGACTCCCGCGAATACGTTGAGGATTGGGGAAGTGCGAGAGTTTTGTGTAGGGGCTCTTTTCACTGTTATCGTTTCTTATCTCACCCCGATGGGACTAAATCCGCCCTCCCTTATCCCCCCTGTCTCCCTTGTTTTCTTTGTCTACCTCATCTGTCTCATCTAAACCCATGAAGTATCCTATTCGCCTATTCGGAATAACTCTTAGTCTGATACTGCTTGGATGTTCGGCTTCCGGCTCAAAGAATGTCGCCGATGGAACACCATTGAAGTCCGGCGAACGGCTTCCAGAACCGCCATCCCTCTCCTCGTCACCTCCCAATTCCGGTCAGATGTTACCCATTAGCGCTCAAACTCAGATCGGTGATCAGCAGATTTTACTCGAAGTCGCTAGAACACCTGGACAACAGCAGATTGGATTAATGTATCGCACGGCTTTAGCACCAAACCGAGGGATGTTGTTTCCCTTGAATCCGCCGCGACCTGCTACGTTTTGGATGAAGAATGTGAAAATCCCCTTGGATATGATCTTTTTGCGAGATGGCGAAGTCAAAGCGATCGCGGCAAATGTTCCCCCCTGCATCACGACTCCCTGTCCTACCTATGGTCCGGGGGTTCTGGTTGACCAAGTGATTGAACTTGCCGGTGGACGAGCCGCTCAACTGGGTCTCAAGGTGGGCGATCGCATCACAATCACCATCCTAGAGGATGAGATTAATCCATCGCCAGAATCTTAAATTTTGATTAACATCATTGAGAAAATAAATAAACGATGTAAAGATTTTTCTACGAAATTACGTTAACATTTCGTAAGATAGATTTCTAATCTAAGACCATTGACGACGAGGTAGTAACCTGCATTAGTGGTGGATACCCATCAAAGCGACCAAGTACGGGTGTAGTCTGGAACAGCCTTTTAGTGGTGTGAGGTGAGGCAAGGCGAAACAGTACACAAAGAGTCGATGGGGGGTGAGGGTTCAAACAATACCTGGTCAGTACATCCTGTGAGTTGTCAACTCGATCAATCAACATCTTAGATGGTCAGTGATCTAGGACACAAGCAGTGCCGGATTAACCTATCACAATAAGCAAAGAACCCTCAGCTAGTAGACAGTATTAAATGTGTCTACCCATTGCTAAAAGAGGCAGGACGCTGATTCCACAATAGATCCGATAAGGAGGTGAATAGCAGTTATGGCACCTGCAACCTATTCTGAATTTTTACGATTTCTGCAAGAGGAATTGGCAATTTCCACCGATTCCATTGCGATCGCTCAACGGCGTCGGGAACAAGACCCAGGACCATTACCGATGATTCTGTGGCAGTACGGTTTAGTCACATTGCAGCAATTAGACCAAATCTATGACTGGCTGGAAACAGTCTGAAATTAAAACAATCGGTCAGGAGCATATAGTAATGTCTAAGTGCTTACGCTTTGGGAATAATCCATTCAAGTCTAAACCGTTCAATTTCATACAATGTTATCCATTGACCATTGATTCCTCTACAAGAAAGAGCGGGTCGCTAGTTGACCCGCTCTTTTTTGGCGTCTTTAGTGTATTTCGTTTATGGCTTAGCCTAAGATTGAGTCAAGACGCGAGCCGCCGCTGACACTCCTGCTCCTGGTGTCATAGACTCATAACCCAACTCTCGCAGCGTCGCTTCTAGCGCCCCAATCGCCGCCAGAATATCGCGATCGCAAACAAAGCCTAAGTGACCAATGCGAAATATTTTGCCTTTCAAGTGATCCTGTCCCCCAGCTAGGGAAATATCAAAGCGCTTTTTCATCACGCCCCGAATTTGTTCGGCTTCAATCGACACAGGCGCCACAGCCGTTACCGCTGGACTGGCGGCGATATCCGGAGCAAATAGGGGAAGGGAAAGCGCCTCAATCGCCGCCCGAGTTGCTTGCATCAGGCGTTGATGACGGGCAAAAATATTATCTAACCCTTCAGCTTGCATCATTTGCAACGCTGTTTGCAGTCCCACCACTAAATTGACTGGGGGGGTAAACGGATTGCTATTCTTTTTTGCCGCTTTACGATACACACCCAAATCTAAATAAAAGCGAGGCAGTTTGGCTGTCTCATAAGCTTGCCAAGCTTTATCCGAGACACAGACAAACCCTAATCCAGGGGGAACCATATAGCCTTTTTGGGCACCTGAGGCTACCACATCAATCCCCCACTGATCAATCGGTAAACTGACAGCGCCTAAGCTGGTTACCGCGTCTACAATAATTAGAGCTTGACCGTGTTCTTTGACGTAACGATTAATCGTTTCCAGGTCGTTGAGTACACCTGTGGAGGTTTCTGAGTGGGTGACAATAACGGCTTTGATTGTCTTATCCGTATCCGCCACCAGCTTTTGGCGAAACTGTTCCGGATCGAGGGGTTGACCCCACGGTGCCGTAATCGTCTCCACCTCTAGACCGAACGCTGCACTCATCTTTGCCCAGCGATCGCCAAATTTACCATTAGTTCCGACCAAAACGCGATCGCCAGGACTCAAAAAATTAATAATCCCGGCTTCCATAGCACCCGTACCACTCACCGTTAACACCAAAACATCGTTCTGAGTTTGGTGCAACCATTTTAGGTTTTGGGTCACCTCTGCCATAATGGCGCTAAATTCCCCACTGCGATGCCCAATGGGATGCTTGGCTAACGCCAGCAATACCTGTTCGGGCACCGGTGTTGGTCCGGGAATCATCAGCATCAACTTATTATCCATGAGCGTTATCCTCAATCGTTGAGTATCACATAATTCAGAATGACACCACTATCTCATGACTGAGTTTTGGTTTCCGAATCTAGAGGAAAACCATTATCCGATGATTTTGACTCAACGTTGACATTATTGAGTGACCAACGGTACTCAACGGGTAAGTTGAGGCGCCCACAGGTTTGTTCTAGTTGTTTCTGCTGGGCTAATGCTTTGCGTAGAGTGGCAATCAACTGATGCACCTGTTCTCGAATCATCGGGTTTTGATTCGTGGCAAAGGCAGTATGACGCTCTAGCATCTGTAGTAGCAGTTCGTAGTGAATATATGACGGAAGGGGTATTGGCTCCATGAAACCTGGCTTACCTTAAATGGACGAATTGCGATTAATCTTCACGTTCGACAAGCGTATCGGATGATCTGACCTGCTCTGTGACAAATCAACAGGCAAGGACGATTGATTACACAGAACTCACGAACTTGGCAATAGATTGGTGATGGCTTGGGCTGGATCAGGTTGTTTAACCAATGATTCACCAATTAGTACAGCGGTAGCACCCGCCGATGCGACCTGCTCTAAATCGGCTTTTTTTTGCACTCCTGACTCACTGACAATCAGAATACCGCGTTCTTTGAGCTGCTGACCTCGCGCTGCCAGAAGTTGGCAGGTTGTTTGGAGATCAACTGAGAAATCTGCCAAGTTGCGGTTGTTTATACCTACTAGGGTAACGCCATCTACCAATAACACGCGGTCTAATTCATCCAGGGTATGCACTTCGATAAGAGGGGTCATGGATAACCCATTGGCAATTTTGACAAAGTAGCGTAGGTCTTGATCCGACAAGATCGCCGCAATCAGCAAAACCGCATCAGCACCGTGACTCCGAGCCAGATAGAGTTGATAGGGATAAATGATGAACTCTTTACACAGAATTGGCAAGTTGACCTGAGCCCTAACTTGGCTGAGATTCTCCCAACTCCCTTGAAAGAACTTTTGATCAGTCAGCACAGATATGGCAGAAGCACCACCTTGTTCATAAGAACGGGCAATCGCCACGGGGTCAAACGCTTCCCGAATTACGCCTTTACTGGGAGATGCCTTTTTTACTTCAGCAATTAATGCCGGACGAGTCTTTGCCCCTAATAACGCCGCTTTAAAGTCACGCGGCGGTGGTGCCGATTCTATCTGTTTCCGGAGTTCAGCTAAGGGTAGCCGTTCCCGCATCCGGTCAACTTCTGTTTCTTTATGCCAGACAATTTCTTCCAGAATATGGCGCGGCTGGGCGTCTGGGAGAACGACTTGATAGCGCAGGATATTCAGGTCAACCGCCGGATTGGGTGGACGGCGGCGAATTGGTAGTTGGTCATTTGTCATTCGTCGTTGGTCATTGGTCATTGGTCAAGAGTTAACAACAGGCAAAAAAGCACATACTTTAAAGTTTACAGCCCTGGAACCGTGGAGTCCTCTGCCTTCTTGTACTACGTTATTTGTTCTTGATCACAATAGGTTTAATGACTGGCAACGGCTCGCTTGTAGGCTTCATCGAGGACTTCTGACAATGTGGGATGGGCATGGACTAAGTATGCCAGAGTATTTACAGACTGTCGTTGGGCGATGGCGTTTGAGGCTTCGTGAATTAAATCAGAGGCGTGGATGCCCAAGATGTGAACACCAAGGATTTCACCGCTATCTTTACGATAGATAACTTTGGCAATGCCATCCGACTCTCCTTGTGCGATCGCTTTGGAATTTCCTTTAAAATACGTCCTCACTGAGGCAACTTCAAATCCCTCTTTTTCTCCGAGTTCCTTGGCGGCGGGTTCAGTCAGTCCCACGTAACTAATTTCTGGATGGGTAAAGGCGGCGGCGGGGATGCTGCGATAGTCAATGGTACGATGACGCCCACAGATATTTTCCACGGCGACAACCCCTTGAGCTGATGCCGCATGTGCCAGCATGAGTTTACCTGTGGCGTCACCAATTGCCCACAGATGGGGAATGGCTTCGTCACCGGATAAAACTGCCATTTGATCATTGATGGGGATGAATCCTCGGCGATCTGTTTCCACACCTACTGATTCTAAGCCTAAATCCTTGCTCACGGGAATCCGTCCCGTGGCGACTAAGCAAGCATCAACTTCTAGGACATCCACAACTTCCTTGGTTTTGGCATCCGCCAGTTCAATTACAACGGGTGAACCGGGAGTCACTTTTTGTGCCAGAATGCCGGAATAGGTTTCAATATCGCGGGGAGAAATCAGCACCCGGGTGGCTAGTTTGGCAATATCTGGGTCAAATGTGGGCATTAACTGGTCGAGGGCTTCAATCATGGTGATTTCCGACCCTAGGGCTGTATAGATGTCAGCAAACTCTAAACCAATATAACCACTGCCAATAATTGCCACCCATTGGGGTAACCATTCGAGCTTTAGGGCGTCGTCGCTGGTGAATACGGTTTTCCCGTCGAGTTCAATACCGGGGGGGACGAAGGGAACGGAACCTGTACAGAGGATAATGTCTTTGGCGGTAACAGTTTTTTCGCCACTGTCTGTCGTCACCGTTACTTTTTGTTGTCCAGCCACCCGACCCCAACCGGGAATGATATCAACATTTAAGCGTTTGAGGCTGTTGGTGAGATCGCCGCGAATCTTACTCACCAGGGTATTCGCATGGTTTGCGATCGCGTCTCGGTCAAAGTTTACGCCACCCACCTGAATTCCCAGGGATTTCAGATGATGGGTATTGCGTAACTCCCGTACTCGCCCTGATGCGGCTAATAGGGCTTTTGACGGGATACAACCGCGATTTACACAAGTACCGCCCATTTGGGAGGCTTCAATGATGGCGGTTTTCAATCCGCAACTGACAGCATGTATTGCCGCGCCATGCCCACCGACACCAGCACCGATAATCACTAAATCGTAATCAAATTCTTGACTCACATCCATTTCCGTTACATAAAACTTACACAAATCTACCAATACCCGGTAGAACCTGCCGTTTACTTCTTGCTTCACTCGCTTCAGTGTCGGCACTAAACCAGTCTACAGGCTCTCCCCCACCAGTACGGGCTTGGTAACCAAGCCCCTACGGCGGCTTGCTCCACATTGAACGATGCGTTTAATGTCGGTCGCGCGCGATCGCACTCTCGCCCCAAAGTTGTCACACCGGAAAACCCGCTTAGATATTTATCCTACAGCCAAAAGGGTTGTCTCTCCCGACAAATCCACTCAAAAGATTTTTCGGGAAATATCTAGAAATTACCTGTAAATCAAGCTCTAATCGTTAGCCCCTAAAAGACTATACCATAGGATCAAACGGTAAGGGTGCTAGTTTCTCCGACATAGGCTAATGAGTAGCGTTCATCTCCATAAACACTAGCTTTAGGAAATCAACTATTATGCGCGAACCTCAGCAAAATCATCGAAATGAAGCAGCTAAAGCCTTTGTGGAATCCCTTGACCAACTTGAGAATCTCTTGGGGCACCCATCCCCTCCTCCCCAATCGCCATCCCGTCGTTCTTCATCGAAAGCCCCTACTCCTCAATCAAAATCCTCCCAGTCAGACGATGACATTTTCGATCTGGATCTTCTCGAAGAAGCTGCGGCTGATCTCGATGCATTTTTTGGCGACACTGAGTTACCAGAGGATGAATAGGAAGACAACAGAGCCGAGATGCCAAAGTGCAGGGGGAGATGGTTGAGATGAAGGAGATGGGGGAGTTAACTTAAAACTCACGCGCCATGCCCTACCCGTTGGCGCAGCGCTTCATAGACGATTAAAGCCGCCGCGATCGCAACATTTAAAGATTCTACATCCTGACTGAGGGGAATTTGCACCGATTTATCAGCGAGTGCGGCTAACTCAGGGCGCAGTCCCGCCGCCTCATTGCCCAGTAGAATCAAGCTAGGACAGCGCCAGTCTATTTCCCAGTAACTCAATGTCGCCTTGGGTAGAGTTGCCACAACTTGTACCCCTTGATCCTGACTTTGCCTAACCACCTGACTTAGATTAGCATTGCTACTCATGGGCAGACGAAACCATTGACCCGCTGAAGCCCGTAATACTTTGGGATTCTCTAAGTCTACACTGTCTCGACTCAGCCATAAACCATCAACACCTGCGGCGGTTGCGGTACGAATGATGGTTCCCAAGTTTCCCGGATCTTGCAGGGTCTGTAAAACTAAACCGAGGGAACAGGGAATCTGAGGAGGGACGAGGGATGAAGACTTTGCGGTTACCACCACGCCATCTGGCTGAACAGTTGTCGCCATCGCCTTGAGCACAGAGGGTTCAACAATTTCAACGCGCTGACACTGAGGTGTGGCGTCTTGCCAAAGTTGCGGATGAGTTTGCTGCCAATCTGGTGTACAACAAAGGGTGACTAGGGGATAATTGACCGCACAAGCTTCTGCCAACAGGTGGGTTCCCTCTAACAGCAGAAGTTGCTCCTCCCGCCGCCCTTTGGCTGTGTGCAGTTTCCGAATTGCCTTAACTAGAGGATTCTTGCTACTTGTCAGCATTATCAAGTTCAAGGTCAGCGTAGAGACGTAGCATGCTACGTCTCTACAATCTTCGATGCGGAACCCGGGACTTGAACCCGGAAGTTCTTGCGAACACTAGAACCTGAATCTAGCGCGTCTACCAATTCCGCCAGTTCCGCTTCTTTCCATGCAGTTTTCCATTATGCGACTATACTGACGCCTTTGTCAACTAATTTTTTTTTTGCGGATTTTCGGCATCGGACAAGGTAAAATTCAATGCTGGTTGATTCACCAGTTTGGGAAGCAAATCTAGACATTTGCCCTGTTTCAGGTAGAATCAAAACCAAATTTTAAAAAATGCCAAGATTTCACCGATTCTGGAGGATAGACCTATCAACCACTCTCTTAATCTGACAGATACTGGATCTGTACCCAAGGGGAACCCATCCGTTCTAGAGATTTGGGGCAGTTCGTCCCTCAAAGGACATGTGACCATTAGTGGCGCGAAGAACTCGGCATTGGCAATTATGGCAGGGGCGCTGCTGTGTCCTCAAGATTGCCGACTGCGTAATGTGCCTTCCTTGGTAGACATAGCGCGGATGGGTCAGGTGCTGACGGCTTTGGGTGTTAAACTAAACCATCATGGGGATATATTGGATATCGATGCGCGTCACCTGGAACAGTCAAAAGCGCCCTACGAGGTAGTTAATCAGCTTCGAGCCAGTTTCTTTGTGATTGGTTCTCTGCTGGCACGATTGGGCGCGGCTCAAGTTCCTTTACCGGGTGGCTGTGCCATCGGCGCTAGACCTGTCGATCTCCATGTTAGGGGATTGCAAGCCCTAGGTGCTGAGGTGCAGATTGAGCATGGTATGGTTAATGCCTATGTGAGGGGGAATGGGCGGCAGCGGTTAAAAGGGGCAAAATTTTATCTCGACTATCCCAGCGTGGGAGCAACGGAAACCCTGATGATGGCAGCGACATTGGCTTCAGGGGAAACGATCTTAGAAAATGCTGCCCAAGAACCAGAAGTGGTGGACTTGGCAAAGTTTTGTAACGCCATGGGTGCCAAGATTCGGGGGGCGGGGACAAACACGATTATCATTTCTGGCGTTCCCAGTTTACATTCGGTAGACTACTCAATTATTCCCGATCGCATCGAAACGGGTACGTTTTTAGTGGCTGGAGCAATTACCCAGTCAGAACTCACTCTTTCCCCGGTTGTACCGGAACATATTACCGCCGCGATCGCGAAACTCCAAAACATTGGCATGAGAGTGATTCAGGAAGCCCCTGACTGTCTACGGATTGTCCCAACAGGGATAATTCGCGCTACGGATATTGAAACCTTACCCTATCCAGGATTTCCCACGGATATGCAAGCCCCATTCATGGCACTATTAACGCTGAGTGATGGGGATAGTGTGATTACCGAAACCGTGTTTGAAAATCGCTTAGGTCATGTCCCCGAACTCAATCGCATGGGGGCAGATATTCGGATTAAAGGCAATAATGCGATTGTACGTGGTGTGCCTCTGTTATCAGGCGCCCCTGTCGTTGCGACTGACTTACGCGCATCCGCCGCACTGGTATTAGCCGCCCTAGCCGCCGATGGTAAAACCACGATTCAGGGACTGCATCATTTAGACAGAGGGTATGAGAAGCTAGAGGCGAAGTTAAAGAAACTTGGCGCACGATTACAACGGGTGTCGGATAACTCACCGCTAAAAGACTCCTCAGCAACCCAAAGTCCAGTTAAAACACTGTGACGCTCAAAAATCTTTGTGGCTGATATCCGTCGCTTTAATCCTAGACGTTGACATCCTCCCCACTCTGCTTGCGAACTGAGACTCTATGCGGTATTCAACGGTTTAAATTGTCGTTTGTCCGGCAATCCCTAACAGAGCAGCGATAGCTAGGTTAGGGTTGTTGAACTGTAGAGCGGAACGTTACTATCAGGTAACAATATCGGCTAACGCGGGTTTGACTGTTGGATAGCGATAGTTAAAACCACAGCTAGTCGTCCGCTTAGGTAACACATTTTGACCTTCGAGAACAACTTTAGCCCCCTCTCCCAGTAATGCTTCTATAGCAATGCTGGGAACGGGTAACCAGGAGGGACGGTTTAGCACATCCCCCAGGGTTTGACAAAATTCCGACATCCGCACGGGGTTGGGTGCTGTAGCATTGAATACCCCTTCCATGTCGTTGCGGGTGAGTGCGTCGATAATCAAGTTCACGAGGTCATCTCGGTGTATCCAAGAGAACCACTGACGCCCACTCCCAATCGGACCCCCAGCAAAGAGTTTAAATGGGGGTAGCATTTTTGCCAGTGCGCCACCATCGCCAAGAACGATGCCAAACCGGAGGATAACCAACCGAACGTCAGCATCTTTCACCTTTTCGGCTTCAGCTTCCCAATCCTGACAGACTTGAGCGAGGAAATCGTCTCCAGGGGGACTGGTTTCAGTGTATGTTGCTGTTTCGCTAGTCCCGTAATAGCCAATAGCCGAGGCATTCACTAATACGCTAGGTTTGGGTTGAGCTTTCGCGATCGCGTCTACAATTTGCCGGGTTCCCAGTTGGCGGCTATTGAGAATCGCCTGCTTACGTTCCGGTGTCCAACGATTCTCACCGATGGGTTCTCCCGCCAAGTTCACCACCCCATCGCAAGACGCGATCGCGTCTTGCCAAGCTCCGGATTCGGTGGGAGTATAACCCACAATCTCTAAATTGGGAAACAGCCTAGTCGCTTTGGCTCGGTTTCGGGTTAAAATTAAGGGTTGATGCCCTTTCTCAAGCAGACGCTTGACTAAGCGAGAGCCAATAAATCCAGTGGCTCCAGTAATAGCGATTTTCACGATTAAGTTACTCTGCTCCCTGTCCTTGTTTTGTGTCATCGTAAGCCATATCATTGGCTTCGGCATAGCGGTGCATAAAGCGCATGAAACGATCCCAGTGCTCTTGCTGTTCGATGTCAAATTCGCAGTCTACCCGCTTCAAATCATCGCCTTCCGGACCACTGAATATAAATTTAACCGATGATGGCTCAACACTAATTTGCCCTTCTTCATCGATTAAGAGCAAGGCGTTAGCGAATCGCTTGGTATAACTCTGGAATTTTTCTATCGCTTTTAAGGAATCGAAACTCATTAATACTGAACGCACGCCCGAACTCCGATTTCGTCTCAAGCTAACATTGCTCAGTTCTTCAGGAAGTCCTTCAAAAAATTGAATCGATGGCGTTTGGGAAGTCATTTTAAATTGCAAATACTATATTATTCAGTATACAAAACTTTATGCCTCTCACAGAAGAGATCCCCGACTTCTTCAAGAAGTCAGGGATCTCAGGCTCACGAGAAATGACTCAAAACTACACGGCTTGCGGTTGCACTTGCGGCTGGAATTGGAACAGCGAGTACACCACATTGCGACGGATGTCAATCATCATCTCCAAGAAAGTTTCATACCCTTCTTGCTTATACTCAATCAGTGGGTCTTTCTGCCCATACCCCCGTAACCCGACAGACTCGCGCAAAGCATCCATCGATTGCAAATGCTCCCGCCACAGGGTATCAATCTGCTGCAAGATGAAGAACCGTTCAGCTTGTCGCATCAATCCCGGTTGAATCTGATCGATTTGGGCTTCTTTAATGTCATAGGCTTTACGGACTTCTTCATGCAAAAAGGTTTTAATCTCCGTAACTGTCATATCATCCAGATGCTCTGGCTGGAGATCTTGCAGCAAATAGACAAACTCTTGTACCTTTGACACTAAGCTGGCTAAATCCCATTCTTCTGGTGGCAAATCGGGGTTGACATAAGCATCTACAATATCATCCATGGTCTTCTCCGCATACTGGATGACTTGTTCTTTGAGATCTAATCCTTCTAAAACCCGACGACGTTCCGCATAAATTGCCCGCCGCTGATTATTCATCACCTCGTCATATTCAAACACCTGTTTCCGGGTGTCATAGTAGAAGGTTTCAACTTTTTTCTGTGCCCCTTCTAAGGAACGAGTCAGCATTCCAGATTCGATGGGCATATCTTCCTCAACCCGGAACATATTCATCATCCCCGCCACGCGATCGCCCCCAAAAATCCGCAGCAAGTTATCTTCTAAGCTGAGGAAAAACTTCGTCGAACCTGGGTCACCTTGGCGTCCCGCCCGTCCCCGCAGTTGGTTATCAATCCGGCGAGATTCGTGGCGTTCAGTACCAATCACATGCAATCCGCCGATGCTAATCACCTCATCATGTTCTTTATGGGTAAAGGCTTCGTATTCCTTTCGCACCGCCCGACAAACCTCCCGCAGCTTTTGAATCACCGGGTCATCAGTGGGGGCATTTTCCGCCGCGATCGCCACTTTTTCTTCCGCTTCCAATTCCGGTAGACTGCGTTCCCCATACTGCTGCACCGCAAACTTCACCGCCTCAATCAGCTTTTGTTCCGTACTTTGAGACAACTGAGTCGGGAAAATCTGGGGACTCACCTTCCAAGTTTTCACCTTTTTCCCTGGCGCAAACCCTTGGGCTTGGGAGCGTTTTCCGCTACCGGATGCCATAGCCGCAAAAGAATCTTCTTCTTCGGGAATGACAATCTGGGGCATGAAATATTCTCGCACTTTCAGCCGCGACATGTAGTCAGCGTTACCGCCTAAGATAATATCGGTTCCGCGTCCTGCCATGTTTGTCGCAATTGTCACAGCCCCTTTACGACCCGCTTGTGCGACAATTTCTGATTCCCGTTCCACGTTCTCCGGTCGAGCATTGAGCAGATTATGGGGAACTTCTAATTGGCTTAACAAACTCGAAAGCACTTCTGATTTTTCCACACTGGTTGTACCCACCAAGACTGGGCGTCCTTGCTCATGCATTTCAGCGCATTCTCGGGCAACTGCTTTCCATTTGGCTTCCTCAGTTTTATACACTACATCCGACATATCCCGCCGCCCGGGGGGCTTATTGGTGGGGATAATCGTGACTTGTAGGTTATAGATTTTTTCAAATTCGGCTTCTTCTGTTTTCGCGGTTCCCGTCATCCCGGCTAGCTTGGGATAGAGCAAAAAGAAGTTTTGATAGGTAATCGTAGCTAGGGTTTGGGTTTCTTTTTGGATTTCGACGCCTTCTTTTGCCTCAATCGCCTGGTGCAGTCCATCACTCCAACGGCGTCCCTGTAAGACTCGTCCGGTAAACTCATCGACGATGACCACTTCGTCGTTACGCACGATGTAGTTTACGTCATTGGTAAATAGTTCCTTTGCCTTAATCGCATTGAAGATATAATGTGCCCAAGGATTTTCCGGGTCATACAAATCCTCAACCTCTAGGAGTTTCTCTGCCTGGATGAAGCCTTCATCGGTGAGGATCACATTACGAGCTTTTTCATCGACCTCATAATGCTCCTCTGGCTGAAGCATCTTAGCGATTTGAGCCGCTTTCATATAGTTCTGGGTGGGGCGTTCCACCTGCCCAGAAATAATCAGAGGGGTGCGGGCTTCGTCAATGAGTACGGAGTCTACTTCGTCAATGATGCAGTAATTAAAGGGACGCTGCACCACCTCATTCATCGATGTTGCCATATTGTCCCGCAAGTAGTCGAAGCCCAACTCGCTGTTTGTGGCATAAGTAATATCACAGGCGTAATTGCGCTGTCGTTCCGCAGGACCCATACCCGACTGAATCAGTCCCACCGTTAATCCGAGGAAACGGTGTACCTGTCCCATCCATTCCGCGTCCCGACGGGCTAGGTAATCGTTGACGGTAACAATATGTACACCTTTACCTGAGAGTGCATTGAGATAAGCCGGTAGGGTGGATACCAGGGTTTTCCCCTCACCCGTTTTCATCTCCGCGATTTCTCCCCGGTGCAGCACCACGCCACCTAATAGCTGCACATCAAAATGGCGCATTCCCAGAACCCGCCGTGCTGCTTCCCGCACTACTGCAAAGGCTTCGGGTAGGAGATCCTCAAGTAACTCTTCTCGCTCACGATCCGTTGTTGCTTTTTCAAGCTGCTGCTTAAATTCTGCGGTTTTCCCTTGGAGTTGCTCATCGGAGAGCGATCGGATATCTTCTTCGAGAACGTTGATATCGGCAACGAACGGTTGGTATCTTTTAAGTTTGCGGGTATTTGGATCGCCAAGTAAGTTTTTTAACATAGCAGGAGAGGGATACGTCTAATCGCGCTTGGTCTAGGGTTAAGGTTAGACACTCAAGACTAAGGGCATGAATAGGGGAGGGAAGGGTTCACAGGCAATCTTGCACGAGTCCCAGTGACTAACGGCTAACCCATGATAAACCACCGCTTAGGGCGGCATTTTTATGATCATCCTACCATTTTTGCTCGGATTGAGGGGGTACGGGGATCTCGAACAATGCTGGTGGATACTCTTGTCCCGTGGGCAGGATGCTAATCCTATAATAAGATGGTGTTTTGGCAAAAATTGGATTTACCCCCTATTATCGCCCCAATAAGCTATTGATTTTACTTAAGAAACATCACGGATAAGGCTTCAGAATATTTTTGACCGTATGTCGTTCTTTTAATGATATAAGATATAAATATTTTTTGTAAATATGTAATCAATACCGAAAGTATTAACCACACCAAAAAACGTTCAATTGCTTGTGATTTAATGTTAATTATTCTAAAAATAGCTCCTCCATGATAAATTAATAGAATATGCCACAAATAGATCCATAGTGACGAAGAACTAATAAAAAGTATAATTTTTTTGATCTGATCTATCTGATTCTTATGATAATTTAATTTATTCCATAGATTCAAGCAAAAGTCAACAAATAAATATATTAAAGTTGACATGAATATACCATAAGACACATAGTAAAGTCTCGGCGGGAACTTGGCAATATAGGTTGAAACAAAAGATCCTGCGTCACTATAATAATTTAATCCTAAAATAAGATACACAATACCAGCGAAAATAGAAATTAATAAAATTGAGCTATTTTTCATCCTTGCCATTATCATCCCCAGTCCGAATAAACAGCCATAAGGAATTAAATAAAAACAAATTTGCTGCCAAAATACAAAGAGGAATAATCTGCCGTAAATGAAATCAAGAATAGGATTAGCGATGCCCGTATCTTCTACATTTAACTTTAGGATAAAACTAGCCAATACTTCATAAGCGCCATAAATAATTGCCAAAGACATCAAAAACAATAGCCGACTTGACAAAGCTTGCTTAAATTTTAATAAAAGTGGAGAAACAATGGCGACTAAGACAAAGACACGAATAATCCAAACATATCCAATACTGATATAATTTAACAAAAAAAAGCTTCCTATTATTTCTTTTAAAGTAAAAGGAAATACCTGATTTTCATCTTGAGCCAAAGTGACTAGATATGTAAAAATAAAAAATACTACAAGAAAAAACCATACTGGAATAATTAATCGAGGAATTCTTTTTCTCAGGTAAGTGATGAATGAATATTGTTTATCACCAGAAGAATGATAAAAAACACTTCCTGAGATGATAACCATGAGTGGAACATCAAAGTTTCGGAGTTCTTGTACGACCATTTCAATGGAATTTTGACTATTTCCATAAATTGCATGGGCAGCAAAAATTCCGATAATGCCAATAACCTTAAGAATATCAAATCGGATATCTCTACTATTGTTCGGTTTTACTTGCATAAAACTAATGCTGTTTTTAATTGTTCATTATTTAGAGTTGTACCTACTTTTTCCTAAAAATACTATAGGGTTTTAGGCTTCTATCAACAATCTCAAATTCTAAATTGTGGCTTTCACGAAAATCATGGCTAAAGTGATCAACCTGATTTGTGTCACTCAGTTCCAAATTATAGAAATCGGCAAAATCATGTTCAAAATAAGGACCCGCGTGCCAAGTCCCTAGTTCTAACTTGATAAAGCAATTTCCCGGAATCAGAAAAACTTTAATTTCATCAATGGCGGGTTGTTCACGTTCACAAGCCGGTGCAACCGCCATCCACCAGTCTTTCCCTTCTAGAGAACCTAAACATTGGGTACATTGGCGATGGCGCGTGATTTTGTGAAATTTGCGACCTCTTTGGTACAAGCGCATGATGTAAAAACGGGGAGTACCGTTGTGCAACATTAATTGAGCATCTGTCGCATCATAGGGTTTATCATCGGCTGTCGGCGTGATCAACTGACCGAAGGGTTGAAAGCATTCGGCGCTAATGTTTTCTAGTGGAAGTTGTTTCACCGAAATGGTGGGATTCATGACAGATATCGATAGTGCAACACAAAGCTTACTGCTATTTTGTCCCAAACAGGCGATCGCCTGCATCCCCAAGTCCGGGCAAAATATAGCCATGCTCGTCTAAGCTTTCATCAATAGCGGCAGTATACAGAGGGACTTCCGGATGATGATCATGGAAATTCGCGATTCCCTCCGGTGCAGCTAACAAGCACAAAAACTTGATTGACAACGGGATAAAATCCTTCACCCTATCCACGGCGGCTACGGCTGTATTCCCTGTCGCCACCATGGGATCAACGACCAAGATGTCTCGGTGTTCAATATCATGAGGCAGTTTGCAATAATATTCAATCGGAATCCGAGTAGTGGGTTCACGATACAAGCCAATATGCCCCAAGCGGGCGGAAGGAATCAGTTCTAAGATACCATCAACCAGCCCTTGCCCTGCCCGCATAATCGAAACAATCACCATTTTCTTATCCGAAGCCAGCATGGGAGCGTGCATGGGAGCCAGGGGTGTTTTAATCGCTGCGTATTTAAGGGGTAAGTCCCGTGTTACCTCGTAAGCTAACAAGCTACCAACTTCTTTCATCAGTTGACGAAATTTAGCCGTACTGGTATCCGCCTGACGCATAAGGGTTAGCTTGTGTTGCACGAATGGGTGATTGATTACTGTAACTTGAGGAGTCATCTGTTAGGAGTAGACAGCTTTTTATCTGTATAGAAGTTAATCTTCATGTCCTGAGAGTATACCACTCCTGTTGCCAAATCACAGTCCAGGAAGGAATACAGTATAAACTATACGTTGATCATGTATTTATTAATTCATCATAATCAATACAAAAACAAGAATAGTATTATAGGTTTTCTGTCGCTAAATAAGATTTATTCAAGTTATGTTTAAAATTGCCCCTACCGTGGATAGGGTGGCTATTTAAGTCCTGATAGTTTTACTTAGCCTGATCCGGTTAACTATCTGGAACTCCAAATTGATCGGGTAACTCATCAGACGTAATTTTCAAAATTTTCAGTAAAGTCTTGTACTGAACAGGGGTAAGTTTTGGCACTGATCGCCCTGCTTCCCAATTCCTTATGGTTGTTTCCGTTACGCCGAGTGCATCCGCTAACTGCTTTTGGGTGAGAAATTGTCGCACTCTTAGTCTCATTAGCGGCGATCGTTCAGGTTTGTCGGTCATTTGCGTAAATTAGTTGACGGTTAGCGTAAATTACTTTACTCTAGTCATAGACAGACTAAAGAAAGACAGCGCTCATTGAACCAGAGAAAGCGTTCTAGAGTATTGCTGCCTTTTCTCAATCCGTTGTCATTTTACGCACTCATGCGATCGCATGAGTGTAAATCTATCTGGAATTAATCAGGACAATTCATGAACCGCAATCTTTTATCCAACTATTTTAGACCGACCCAACCCACCAGTTCTATTGTTCCTCATCACTGGTGTTATTCATGCGATCGCCAACCTCCTCTTCCTCGTCGAAGTCTTCACGGGTTTTTTGCTGCAAATCCCGGTATAGCTGTTGAAGACAGCTAAGCCGCGCCCTCAATCGAGGTAACTTCTGTTCCAGATAAGCCAATTCCTCTTGGGTTTCCAAGATTAATTGGCTGAGGATTCCCCCAGATATTTCGCCTTTTGAAAACCTTGTAAGTCTTGTGGATTTTGGACTCTGGATATTTGGGTGATCAGTTCCGTGCGAGTCATTCCCAGACTGGCTGCTAGCTGATTGAGGTTTTCCCAATCCTGGGGTTCGAGCCGTATCCCAACGCTGATCGTCTTCCGGTCTGATTTCGGTCTACCACGTTTGTTTGTCATTCTCCTTCCTCATCGCTAACCTTGTCTTCATCATCAAGGTTTTCGCCCGTCTTGACCCTTAACTGGTCAAACAGTTCTTCAAGCTGGCGCTCCCTTTTTTCCAGCCGTTCCACTTCTGATCGGTAATGAGCCAACTGAATCGCGTTCTCCTCTATCAGTTGGCGAAGGATTCCCCCAGAAATCGTTCTTCGGCTAGTTGCGAAAGGTTCTCCTGAATCTCTCCTCTGGCAAATCGCTCCACCAGTTCTGATCTGGTTATTCCCAGTTGCTGCGCTTGAGATTGTAGAAGCGTCCACCCCTTCGGCGTAATCATCAGCGATACGTTTTTTGCGTTTTCCCTGGCTGACTTGGGTCTGCCGCGCTTGCTCGTCATACTTTTTTGAATGTGCCATAACCTGTCTGTGCATTATCTCATATATACAAATAGGATATTGACTTTTTATTATTACATATATAAAATAAAAATACCGATTTTTACATACGTAGATCAAACAAGTTCAGGCGATCGCGTAACAGAGCGCTGCGATTTCACAAGGCGCACACTGCGGATCGCTCTTCTGTGACAACCTTACCCAGCTTTCGACGATGAAACACTCCGACTGGCTACGCCTTCAATCCGAAGGCGAGAGTATCTGTGCAATTTTGCGCCAACAAGGTTATGTCTGCCGCAAACAGACTCGACGCCTATCCTGGAAACTTTCTAAAACGGGTCAAAACGATTACATGCTCAGATGGCTACCAGCACCCATCAACGAATGGAATTTGATGCCCAAGGATACCAGCCCACAATGGGAGCAGCTTTGGCAAATCATTGAACGCACCTTAAGCATCATCAGAGGGGAAGCCAGGAAAACTCTGCCCAAACCCACTTCACAACCAGAAAATAACTCCCGCCCTTGGGCAATTATCCGACTCCTACCTGATGCCAGACGGCATACAGTGGCGAGATTTTTCAACCGTCAAGATGCAGAGGATTACCAACGCTTTCTCAAGCATTTTATACCGGATGCTGAATTTGAAGTCTTTTTCGATGTTCCCAACGAACAGCTTTAAGGCACAACTAATTAAACAAACGATTAAACCAGGAATCAAGCGATCATGACTGCCTTATTTCGCCGCATCAAACCTGCCCAAAACTTCCGCATCACTAAGCGTCAAATTGCCAAATTCTTAAATATTCCCGCTTCCCTCATCGTAAAAGTAGAATCCTGGCTCTACGTTATCTTTGTCCATCGTCTCGATAAAGGAGGACAATTCATCAGCTATCGTCAGATGGAACAATGGAAAAATGCCATTGCCTGTCACCTGCAAAAATGTTCGACGTATCAACAATTACACAGTTTGTGGAATGGGATTAAATATGACCAGACCAAGCACCGCAAACAATACGCTGATTCTATCTTGCCTTTCCTCAAGACAATCTGGGAAAAATGTCTGCTCATCGAGTAGGTTTGTAGCGAAATCACCCCATGCAAGAGGAGGCGATTGAAATCGCTGCTACACAAACAAAGTCCGCCTGCGCGGACTAGGTTATAACGGCGGTAGCTAACCTGGATTTGGTATTAAAACGCTACTTAGTATTAGACTTGATTTTAAGAGCGATCGCGCTTATTTTGCATTGATGTTGGATTGGAGTGGATGTTGGGTTTCGGCGCGTCAACCCAACCTACAGTGATAGGCGATAGCACTATCCTGCAATCGTTAGATAAACAGCGCTGGCGAAATCTGGAAGTAATCGCCAAGTGCCTTAGCTTGTGCTTTACTAATGAATCGCTTGCCATTTACCACTTCAGACACTACACCACTCGATCCAATAACACCCACCAAGTCAGCTTGACGAGTGCCACTGGATTCCATGATGTGTTGGAGAATTTCATGAGGTGCAGCTTGATCCATCGGATAGTTCTGTTCCTCATAGGCTTCAATCAGCGTTACGAGCAACTTGTGTAACGCTTTCTCCTCTGGAGTTCGGTTTTTGGCAAAGGTTAGCCGTTCTGCCTCTGCTAGAGCGCGATCATACTCCTGTTCTGTCTCAATCACTTTGGGCGCGACTTGTGCGAGTAGATGGCGGTAAGCGTCTTGGTCAAAAGTAAGGGTCATTTTTCCACTTTGCTTTAATCAGAGTTAAATTGAGAGTGTGATTGCCTTAGAGTTGATTGTAAGAGCGATCGCGCTTATCTGGCATTGATGTTCACGAGAGTGAATATTGGGTTTCCTACGTCAACCCAACCTACGGCGATGGGCGATCGCACCTACTGATTATTTCGTTCAAAAAACTGTCCCATCACTCTCAATCTGAATCGGCGGAACCCCCCCTTCTCTTAATTGTGCTGCAATCTTTCGTCCGGCTGTCCAAGTCCCACCTTGTAAAACCTTAACTAATGGTAATTGGGTTGCTGTTAAGTTTAGCTGTTTTCGGATAGCTTCGGCAATTCGATCTAACAGACTTACAGTCAGCGCTCGCCACTCGACAATTACTTCAGAACCCGGTAAGTGGCGCTGCTGCAAAATAGCCGGATCTTTCACCACAATCAGTCCTAAATCGAGGCATAAACCGCCATTGCGATACTCGGCTAATCCGGTGAGTTCGTCTAATCCAGTAATTTCTAACCCTAATTCTTGTAAGGGTTCTAAAAGAGAGTAGGTTAACCACTGGGAAAGTTTGTGAAACGGTATATATTGATCACTCGGCTTTTCCCCGGAGAGGGCAGAATGACGCCAGACATCGCCTAAATTCACTCCCGCGATCGCGAGTCGTCCTGACCAAATATCACCTAACCCCTCTAACACAGCCGATAGTACGACTTTTGCGGGTAGCTTGCCGATAACGTTGGGTTTAGATAAGTTATCGGTTGTTTCCATAACCTTATCTGTCAAACTCCCCTCCATCGGTTCTCCCTCACGGGTTGAAAGACTCAACAAATACTTGACCAAATTACCCGGACGGGGATTTTGATCACCAAACAATTTCGGATGAGTCTGTAGGGATTCTCCCAAGCGCTGTAAGAGTTTTACCCTACCCTCTAAACCTAAAAGGGGATTCGCTGAACTAACTTGAAATCCGTGAGCTAACTGCTCAACTGTTAAGTTTTGCAATCCTTGAGCATCGGCTTGTAAGGGGTATTCTGGATTACTGGAAAACATACCCTGATAGAACATCCGGAAACTAGCAACGGCTAAACCTTCAGAACGGCGAAACACTTGTCCCGTTTGGGTTTCAAAATATTGCCAATCAGCACCCGCCCCCGCATCCAATAAGACACTAACAATCGCTAAATCAAATTTAGTTTGGGCTTTTTGCCGGGGAGTGAATCCGGCTAATTTTTGTGATAATTCAGCAAGGCGTGGCACGTTCCCGACTTCAAAATGTCGCCAGCGACTGTGGAACGGGATATTAAAATCAGGATATTCATCCTGCATCACTTGAATCACATAACTGGCTACATTTTCTAGCTGGGTTAAATCGCAACGGAAGTAATGCAACCGATTTGCCTCAGCGAGATCCAAGACGCGATCGCACCGTTCTCGAATCGCCTTTGGTGTTCTCAGGTAAGCAATAGTTTGTTGATCGTTTGTCATTTGTCATTTGTAACCTGTAGGGGCGAAGCATTTGGGGAGCCATCTTATAATACTTGTCCAAAATGTTTTACCCAAATGCTTCGCCCAGTTCCGGTGATGTCGTTTATGGATAAATTTTAGATTTGTCGGGGCGGGTCTAGTTATATTTATTGTGAGGTCAGAAACGATAATAGTGAAAAGAGCCCCTACACAATACTCAAAACTTTTTCATAATTCATAATTTCTATTTTATAGGTGTGTACCCCTGAATAACTGTCTGTCGGTATAACTTACTACAGACGCCAGTGCGGGAGTACACACTCTACTTGTGATTAGACACACTTACTGTTCTGAATTGAAGGAAACACTGCTGACTATGAGGAAGCTAAGTCACTAGATCAAGAATAACAAAGAAGTTGCCTGAAATCAAATCTGCAATCATCTGTTGTTTTCGGCGTTTCATTCGTCATTGGTTCTGCTCAAATCCCCAATTTGCAATAACGAATCCAAAACCATCAGCCAAGACTACGCCCTTTAATCGTCGCTAATTTTACTGCATCGGGTGCGGTTGTTTCGGTATAATAACCAGCCGCTTGCTTGGCAGCAATTTCGACCATGGCATCTTCGGGAATTAAATCGTCAGGAATCGGGACGCGCTTGACAATCTCGATGCCAGAGTTGGTGATCGCATTGTATTTCATGTCGCTCATGGAGACAAACCGATCAATCCGTGTAATTCCCAACCAGTGTAGTACATCCGGCATTAGTTCTTGGAAACGCATGTCGGGAACACCTGCGACACATTCGGTGCGGTTGAAATAGGAAGAAGCGCTATCGCCGCCTTCTTGTCGCTTGCGGGCATTATAAACCAGGAACTTGGTGACTTCACCTAATGCCCGCCCTTCTTTGCGGAAGTAAACCAAAACCCCTGCACCTCCGGCTTGTGCGGTTTGCACACAAACTTCCAACCCATGTACTAAATAAGGACGACAGGTGCAAATATCGGAACCAAAGACATCGGAACCGTTGCATTCATCATGAACTCGCACCGCAAGTTGGCGATTGGGATCAGTAATCGCGTCAACCTCACCAATTAAATAAACTGTAATTCCACCAATCGGAGGTAAGAAAACCTGTAAATCTGTGCGGGTTATCAGTTCAGGGAACATTCCCCCGGTTTGCTCGAAGAGGGCGCGGCGTAATTCTCCTTCCTTGACGTTGAGTCGGTGGGCAATTCCTGGCAGATACCACACGGGATCAATGGCTACTTTGGTGACCACTAAACTGCCATTGGGCTTGACAATTTTACCGTCAACTGATAAACGATTTTTCTGGATCGCTTCTTGGATTTCCGGCAAGTTGACATGGGCTTGGGTGACTGCGATCGTGGGTCGAATGTCGTATCCTTGCTCATAGAAATTGGCGTAGACATCCCCCACCATTCCCCCAAAGGGATCAAGAGACACAATGCGATTAGGGTTAGCCCAACTGGGATGGGGACCTATCGCCACAACGGGAGATGTATTGGTCAAATCCGCTCTGTGATTGGGATGCAGCGCTCCACTGGCAACGGCTAATGCCCGATAGACGGAATAGGAACCGGAGTGAGTGCCGATCACGTTACGATGGGCGAGGTTCGTCACCGTACCAATAATGGGTCTGCGCTTGAGGGGGTCGATTTCTCCCCAATGCAGGCGAGGGGGTTGTTCCCGGGAACGCCCTGGATGAGAGGTCAAAACAATATGCTTTAGTTTCGACTTCGACAAAGGCTGTGATAGTTGCATGATGGCTCCTATGTAGAATGCACCTCAAATTAACGTATGAGTCGTTTAATTCAAGCAAGCTCCAATCATAGCAATTAGAGTTTGGTTATGGATGAACCTGATGGAACAGGGTGTCAACACCCTGTAGTATTTCAAAATACAACGTAATGACTCAGAGGCTATGGTGCGAGGAACACAACCACAGGGGAATTCTGGTTCCCCGTCACTGACACAACAAAGGCAGATGGCAGATGGCTCGCCTGGATTTATGGCGATGCCTTCAGCACTCTTTGATGGTGCAACTTAGCCTGGAGCAAGGGTTTTAATTTAAGGAGAGGTCATTATCCATTGTTCATTATCCATTGTCAATTTGTGAACACTCTTGCCCATCTTGCATCTTGAGTCATTCTAGGCTTGACCAAATGCTGACTAAAAATTTTATCAATTTAGTCAGGGCGGGTTTAGTTACATTTGGGTGAGGGCATAAATGATAGTAGTGAAACCCGCCCCTACACAACAACCAAGACTGTGAATATTATTCGCCAGCAACGCCCAACTAATCCGACTGAAAAATTAAATATTCATTAAATTTTTTAGCCAGATTATTTAATTTAACCCAAAAGTATGAGGTTGAACGCTCCATTTCAGGTGATCATGGCATCGTTACCGTATTGTTGGATTGTCACGATGCTTGGACTCTCTGTAAGTTATACCGTCGCCGAATTAATTTCTCTGATTTTTTGTGCTGTTGTTGGCACGGGAATAATATTTATGGGATACTTTTTGGCATTATCTGTCGTCTAAGGGAACAATCTCACCAATTCAGGTGGGATGGTGTTGTTCTTAAGGGTTAAGTATGAGTCGCAGGTCAAGTTCTTACGCGGTTTTCGTCGTACTGACGGTTATAACTGTCCTGTCTGTCATCGTCACCAACGTGCCGCGATCGCATTCTATATCCCCCAATCCTGGAAATGCTGCTCTCATCGCCGCTACGCCGACTCAACAATGGCAAGATGCCAAATTGTTGCGTAATATTAAGGGACATGCAGACGCAGTAGGCGCGATCGCGATTAGCCAAGATGGACAACTCCTCGCCACGGGTAGCGATGATCAAACGATTAAACTCTGGAACCTAAATACAGGTCAGCCATTGCGGACGTTTTCTGGACATTCTGATCAAATTACTGCCTTAGCCATCAGTCCAAATGCAGAAATACTGGTGAGTGGGGGGGGTATCGAGGACGGTTCAATTAAACTCTGGAATCTGAAAACTGGTGAATTGATCAATACTTTCCAGAAGAAAGAAGGCATGATTCCATCCTTGGCGATTACCCCAGACGGACAAACTCTCGCCAGTGCGAGGAGAGGAGAAGGTTTAGGTTTTGTCTCGGAAATTACGCTTTGGAATATAGAAACAGGCAAACAACTGCTTCAGTTTGATATTGAAAATTTAACCCTATCTCTTGCTTTTAGTCCCAATGGAGAACTCCTTGCCAGTGGTTCTGAGGACGGTACAATTCATTTATGGAATTGGCAGAGTGGGGAAATCCGGCATATCCTCCAGCATCCTCAGTCTTTAAGAGCGTTGGCGTTTAATCAGGATGGACAAGTCTTGGTGAGTGAGAGTTTTGCCGAAACTATTAACCTTTGGAATCCCCAAACCGGGGAATTACTTTCGACACCTGTAACAAATCCTAAACCTGTCTTTGTGAATGCCTTGGCGCTGCATCCATCGGGTAATATCTTGGCAAGCGCGTTAGGTCCTTATGGCAGATTAGGATTATGGAATCTGCAAACCGGTGAGTTGATGACGACGCTGACAGGGTTTTCAGGTTCGATTTTTTCCCTCGGCTTTAGTGGTGACGGTCAGATATTGGTTAGCGGGAGTAATGATGGCGCGATCGCAATTTGGAGAACAGGAAATAGGGAATAAACTGGGGAAATGAACAGTATGGGGGCGGGTCAATACTGCTCGGTTAAGGAAGGTTGTCCATCGAAGGAAGCAGGGGAAGCAGGGGAAGCAGGGGAAGCAGGGGAAGCAGGGGGAGAGAATACAGGCTTATCCGAGCAGTATTGGGGGGCGGGTTTAGTCACATTTGGGTAAGTTCATAAAGGATAGTCGTAAAACCCGCCCCTACACTTTAAGACGCTTCAAAAGCGCGTCTCTACACTTTTTCAACTTCCACCACTGCCTAAAATAATCAAACTCAGTAACGTCCCACTATTCCAGAGACTGTGAACCAGCATGGGAGCCAGAAGATTGCGCGATCGCGTGTACACAACTCCCAATACAATTCCTAATGTGGCGAGGGGTAAGACTTCCGATAGACTCAGGTGTGCGATCGCAAAGATGAGACTACTGGTCACAATTGCTCCCCAAACAGGCATATAGCGCGTTAAGGAAGGTAATAAAAACCCTCGGAACATAAATTCTTCAAACAGGGGTGCAGCAATGCAAGCGGTGCTAAAAAATATCACGATAGCAACTGTATCCTGTCCTTCTAGCACCAGAGAAAGAATCGGATTACTCCCCCCTTGCCCCTGCCATAATTTTTGGTTAATGAGTGAGACCAAAATGACCAGAGGTAGAGCCACAAGATAGCCACCTAAGCCCAAAAGAATCCCTTTCCTGCGGAATTTAATCTGAAACCAATCCTCTGGCAAGGGGAAAAAATGCTTGATTGAAAGGTAAAGTACTCCCAATCCGGCGGCGGCTAGCAAGACATAACTCATTAAAATATAGAAGGCTTGCATCCGTACTGTGAAATTAGCCGGCTCAAGCTGGAACACGACCAGAAAAATTGGCAGGATAAAAATAGGAAGGAGGATTTGACCAATAAAGAAAAAGCCGAGAATCAAGACTTGCCAAATCGTTTCTCCATCCCAAGGCGTATCCCAAGGCATATCGCTGTTGGTGGCTAGTAGCGATCGCTCTCCTTGAAGTAGCCACTGACCCAGCAAAAATAGCAAGAGTCCCACCCCGACAATACCCCCAATTCCGGGAATGGCACTAATGAGAGCTAACTTAAGCAGGGCTTGTTTTGCTCTCTGTTGTTCTTGAGCTTGTAAGGACAATAAAGCATCTTGACGCTGTTGCAATTGATAAAGCTGAAGCAATGCTCGATACTGGAACCAGCTATCTAAATTTCGTTGAATTTTTGACTCAGCATCTGGTAAGATACGGGGTGGATCATGCCAAAGACCTGCTAATACGGCTGCAGTTTGGGCAGATGGCGTTGTCGCTGGAGCGGTACTTTCGAGAGTTTCTTGCTCAATCAACTCATTCCATGTCTGAATCGCCACCTCTGTTTTACCCTGTTGAGCTTGCAGCAGTCCCAAGCGCACATTCAGTTCATCAATGAGCTGTTCTGTCTGAGACAATGATTTTTGCAACTGCTTTCGCTGCTGGGAGGTCATCGGAACCTCGTCAATGGGAGCGATTTGCATTTGCGGTTTAGCCAGCTCATCACCGATAGATGTCGCGACATCCTTGTTGGATGAGAGTTGTTCCAGTTTAGCGATTATTTTCGATTGAGTCGTCTGAGCTGTTTCCAGCACTTGTTCATATTGGTTTTGGGCGTTTTCAAAAGGATTATCACCGAGCAATGCATTCCGCGCTGCTGTCAAATCCTCTTCCCCTGATGTAACTAAACTCTGCCCCTCGGCTGCATGGAGTAACAAATTTGTTTGGTAAAGTTCTAAGCGACTTTGGATTTGAGGTTTACCCCAGCTTTCAACCAAAGAGAGGCTGACTTGTAAGAGTACAGCAATCGTCAGCACTGCCAAAATCAAGCGTTTAAGTAATAACCCAGTGTTCATGAACCCCCCCCAAAAAATAACAAGTCATAAGTCATAAATTATAAAAAAAGGTTTAGTAACAAATGTCACTGTTTTTGTTTCAGACGTGATCTGTCGCGTTTTGACTTTTCACGGGAAGTCTTGCAACTGAGTTGGTAAGCCAGATGAGGAAACTGAGACTCCTCCGGTGGAACGTCTAGGAGATAGAGGAGATGAGGAGGATAAATTGACTTGTTCCTCACCTTCATTCAGCCAGATGCCGTGAAAAGCAAGCTCCCCCGCCTTTTTGTACAACCGATGTGCGGTTAAACTGAAAATGACCCTGATATTTGAAGATACCCCAAGGATGCTACCAGGATTTGGGTTAATCTGGCTACTATTCATAGATTTGGTAACAGAGGAGCAAAAGGATTGACTACTCGCGTCATTATTGTAAGGCACGGTCAAAGCAGCTATAATTCCCAGCAACTCATTCAAGGACGCTGTGATGAGTCCGTGTTGACCGAAAAAGGAGCTGCCGATGCTCGTAAGGTGGGTGCTGTTCTCAGTAGCCTGAGCCTTGATGCTGTTTATTGCTCTCCCCTCCAACGAGCGAAGCAGACAGCAGAGGTCATTCTACCCTATTTGTCTGGCTCACCCCCTCTCCAGGCAGCAGAAAACCTGATGGAAGTCGATTTACCCTTGTGGGAAAAATTGGCTAAATCAGACGCCCAGGCAAAATTCCCGGCGGAATATCGGTGCTGGAAAGAACGCCCGGATGAATTCTATATGGAGATTTCTACGCCGGAGGGAACCCGGAAACATTTTCCCGTCTTGGCACTTTATCAACAAGCGCAGCAATTCTGGCAAGAGATTCTACCCCGCCACCAAGGCGGCGCGATTTTAATCGTGGCACACAATGGCATTAATCGCTGTTTGATTAGTAGCGCCTTGGGTATTTCTCCAGCCCGTTACCAATCCATCTTGCAATCAAACTGTTGCATTAATGTTCTAAATTTTACGGGCGGTTGGGGTGAATCTGTACAATTAGAGTCTCTCAATCAAACCTCTCATGTCGGTACGCCTTTACCGACGCCTCGCCCTAATAATAGGGGTTTGCGTCTTCTACTGATACGTCACGGGGAAACGGAATGGAATCGTGTCTCCCGCTTCCAAGGGGGTATTGATATACCATTAAATGAGAATGGTCGCCAACAGGGACAGCGGGTGGCTGAATTTCTCAAAGATATCCCCATTGATTTTGCCGTTACCAGTCCCATGCTACGTCCCAAGGAAACGGCTGAATTGATTCTCCAGCATCACCGTGGCATTACGCTAGAATTTGAAGAAAAGTTTCGCGAAATTAATCATGGACTTTGGGAGGGTAAGTTAGAGTCAGAAATTAACCAGGAGTACGCTGAGTTATTGCATCAGTGGAAAGTCGCCCCAGCTACTGTACAAATGCCCAATGGCGAAAATTTAACCCAGGTATGGGAGAGAGCTACAGCCGCTTGGGATAGGATGATTGAATCAAAAGCTGTATCAGCTTCGACAGAAATAAAAACGGGTCTGGTTGTTGCTCACGATGCGATTAATAAAGTTATTCTTTGTCATGTCTTGGGATTGAGTTCAGAATCATTCTGGAGTATTAAACAAGGGAATGGGGGTGTGAGTGTGATTGAATATGCTCAAGGGTTAGAGAAGTTACCTGTTGTTCAGGCGATGAATATCACGACTCACCTTTCTGGAGATATTTTCGACCGAACGGCTGCTGGTGCGTTATAACTCCTGAGACATAAGTTTTGACATAGAAGATTGAGGAAAGGGCGACCCAATCGTCTGTAGGGGCGGGTTTTACAGATAATATGCAAGCCAAAAGGGGTAACTTATGTAAACCCGCCCTGTTTCTGGAGTTTTTTATTGTTCTTACCTACTTAGTAGTTGGAAATCATGTTTCAAACCGACCCGCCTCAAGACCCGAAAAAAGTTTTGCCCACAATGTATGAGCTCAAGAGTGAAGACCCAGAGGAATCTGGTTTGCCTGACAAATATCATTTACTACAAGCGCGTTTCCTTGAAGATACATTCTATCCTCCCAACTACCCAACTGATCGCATTTTTGTTGCCAGCGATTTGAATCTTTACTACAATCCACGCCAACCCAATTGGTACAAACGCCCCGACTGGTTTGCTGTAGTGGGGGTTGATAGACTCTACGAACAACGGGATTTACGAATGAGCTATGTGGTGTGGCAAGAAGAAGTTAATCCCTTTGTCGTGGTAGAACTGATTTCACCGGGTACTGAGAAAGAAGACTTGGGACAAACGCTGCGGGAAGCGAATCAACCGCCGACAAAGTGGGATGTCTATGAACGGATTTTGCGTGTTCCCTATTATATAGTGTTTAATGGTCGCACGAACCAGCTAAGAGCGTTTCAATTAATGGGTAGTCGCTACACCGAGTTAGACGTTAGCGAACCGCGTGTGTGGATGAACGATATTCAGCTAGGGTTAGGACTGTGGCAGGGTTTCTATGGGGAATGCGATCGCATCTGGTTGCGTTGGTATGATGCACAGGGTAACTGGATTTTGACTCCCTCAGAACGAGAACGACAAGGAGTAGAACGAGAAAGGCGACGGGTAGAGAGGTTGGTTGAACAATTGCGATCGCTTGGTGTTGAACCGGATTTGGATTTGGATGTTTAGGGGTTTTTTGATTTAGCATAAACTCCCCCAAACCCCCACGACAAGTTAAGAAAGAATAAGTTTTCACCGCTGGGGAAGAAGCTGCGGATTTTTAAAGCTTTTGGCAGTATAAAGAATAAGGATCTGCCAAAGAATGCAGCTTGGCGGAAATAGCCCTACAGTTAATAAAGAGGTGAAAAAGTAAATACCATAAACTTGAGCGCCTTGGAGCCTCCTATCTTGGAGTCTGTTTGTACCAGCTACAGCCTGCACCCTACCCAATCATTATGCAGCCTGACACCACTCCCATCACCTTACCTGCTTTAGATTGTTTCATCGACTATCATCCCCTAAGTATTAATGCTCAAGGAACCCTAGCTGAAGCGATCGCGTTATTAAATCAAGGACAATCCTTGTCGGGGTACAAGTTTGGGCAAATTGCCAGAGAACCGGAATTTTCACGTAGCTGCGTCTTGGTGACTGAAAACTCGGCGTTGATTGGCATGGTGACAACGCGAAAACTGATTGAACTGATCCTAGCTGGGGTGAATTTCCAAGACACCACGGTGGCTGATGTGATGGTGCGATCGCCTGTTACCTTAACCCTATCCGATTCCTGTCATCTTTTTTCGGCATTATCCCTATTCGATTGCTATTCGATTCATCATCTCCCGGTTTTGGATGAGAAGGGTCAGCTTATCGGTATAATCACATCCAATAGTATTTGTCAAGGGTTACCTGCCCTGAATTTGCTCCAGTCGCAACCTGTAGCGGCGACAATGACGACTTCTGTGCTGCAAGTCCCGTTAACCACCTCTATCCTGGAACTGGCAAAACAGCTAATCGAGGCTAAGGGAAATTGTGCGGTAGTGATTCCGGAAACGGACATGGGGAATGAAAGGAATGGGAGAGAGTTTCAAAAGAGTGCGATCGCGGAGAACCCATCCTCGGTTTGTGCCAATTCTATACCTGTAGGATTAATTACAGAACATGATTTAATTCACTGTTTGCAACTGTCAGTATTTGGACTGGATTTGTCAAAAACGCCAGTTTCTATGGTGATCAAAAAACCTCTGTTTAGTCTCCATCCCGATGATTCATTATGGCAGGGACTTGAACAGATGCGGCAAGTCGGACAAATCCCTCAATTAGTCTACCAATCTCCGGAAAACCTCCTCGGTATTTTTACTCCAACTGACATCATAAAAGCCCTTAACCCCCTCGCACTGCTAAATCAAGTTGAGCAATTACAGCAAACCATTAGCCAACAAGCCAGCCAACTTCAGCAAACCATTCATGACTTAAGCCAAGCCGAAACGACTCTAGAAAATAGCCATAAGCGTTTGCAATTAATTCAGAAAATTGCCAGCACTCCCACATCAAACGGGAGAGACTGGCAAAGTGAATTCGGTGAGTTGACAGACAGAGACTCAGCCTCCCCTTGTCTTCCCTCCTCCTCATTAGCCGAAATTCCCCGCGATCATCCAATTGAGCCGCCTCAGGTTGCCCATATCGTCAAAACAGCTACAGAACGGCTGGAGTTAATCCTCCGCGCCTCCCAGGATGGATTTTGGGACTGGAATATGATGACTGGGGAAATCTATTTCTCTTCCCGATGGAAAGAAATGCTGGGTTACGCCGATTGGGAATTACCCAATGAATTAGCCTCTTGGGAGAAAGTAATTTTTGACGAGGATCGGATTGCCGCCTTAAAACTGATTGAAGACTATAACAGTGGTAAAGTTTCTCGCTTCCAAGCCATCCAACGCTTCCATCATAAAAACGGCTCAACCGTTTATGTTTTGTCCCGGGCGATTCACCAGAAAGATGCAGCCGGTCGAGTGATCCGCATGGTGGGGACTCATACCGATATTACCGATCGCAAGCAAGCTGAGGCAATCCTACAAGCCGAGTATTCCTTTAAAACCCAGCTAATTGAACGGATGGCAGAAGGGGTTTGTGTCTGCCATAGTATTCAGACGTATCCCTATATCCGATTTACGGTTTGGAATCAGCAGATGGTGGAGATTACCGGGTATACCGTTGAGGAAATCAACCATCGGGGCTGGTATCAGACATTCTATCCCGATCCGCAAAAACGAGCTAAAGCCATCAAGCGGATTGCTCAGATGCAACGAGGGGAGGATTTAATCGGCGAGGAATGGGAAATCATTTGTGCTGATGGGAGTAACCGCATAATATCGCTCTCCACATCCAGAATCGAAACCCCAGAGGGTCAGAGTCATATCTTAGCCTTAATTCAAGATGTGACGGATCGCCTGAACGCTGAAACCAAGTTGCAGCAACAAGCCGAACGGGAACGGTTAATTCGAGCGATCGCGCTGCGGATTCACCAGTCGTTGGAATTGGAGGACATTCTCCATACCACGGTGACTGAAGTGCGACAGTTTCTGCAAACGGATCGAGTATTAATTTATCGCTTCAATCCCGATTGGAGTGGAGTGGTAGCGGTAGAGGCGGTTGAATCACAAGAGTTATCGGTATTGGGACAAACCATTTATGACCCTTGCTTTGGTGAGAAATTGGCTGAGCGTTATCGACAGGGTAGCATTCACTTCGTTGAGGATATCTACACCGCCAACATTCAACCCTGTTATCAAGATTTTTTAGCCGGTTTACAGGTGAGGGCAAACTTAGTCGTACCGATTTTACAGGGTACCCGATTGTGGGGGCTACTGATTGCCCACCATTGTCATTGTCCCAGACATTGGCAAACCGTTGATATTGACTTACTTCAGCAACTAGCCACCCAAGTCGCGATCGCGATTCAACAGTCTGAATTGTATCAGCAGTTATCCACAGAACTAACTGAACGTAAACAGGTGGAAACCGCACTGCGACAGCAAGCCGAACGGGAACGGTTAATTAGTGCGATCGCCTGTCGCATTCGTCAGTCGTTGGAATTGAAAGAGATTCTTAACACCACAGTGACAGAAGTGCGGCAGTTCCTGCAAACGGATCGGGTGTTAATTTATCGCTTCAATCCCGACTGGAGTGGCGTGGTAGAAGTCGAGTCTGTCACCGTGAACGAGTTATCGGTATTGGAACGCACAATTTTTGATCCCTGCTTTGGTGAAAAGTCGGCGGTGCGTTACCAACAGGGTTATATTCACACCCTAGATGATATCCACACCGCTAACATTGAACCCTGTTATCGCAACTTTTTAGCCGATTTACAGGTGAGGGCAAACTTAGTCGTCCCGATTCTACAGGGTGCTAAACTGTGGGGACTGCTGATTGCCCACCACTCTCATCTGCCCAGACATTGGCAGTCTCAAGAGACAGAATTGCTGGTGCAACTCGCCACTCAAGTCGCCATTGCTGTACAGCAATCGGAACTGTATCACCAAGCCCAGGCAGATTTAACCGAACGCCAACAAGCAGAAGCTGCATTACAACAGCAACTCCAGCGCTCACTACTGCTCAAACAAATTACCCAAGACATTCGCCAAAGTTTAGACGCGCAACAAATTTTCCAAACCACCGCCACTCAAATTGGTCAAGCCTTTCGCGTCAACCGTTGTGTGATTCATACCTACGTCGAAGAGCCTTCCCCACAAATTCCGGTTGTGGCTGAGTACTTAGAACCCGGTTACTCATCCATCCTAAATGTAGAGATTCCCACTCAGCAAAATCCCCACATTCAGCAGGTGTTAGCCGCAGATCGCGCGATCGCCTCGAACAATGTTTACGAAGATCCCTGGTTACAAACTGCTACTGTTGTATGTGACCAGGTTAACCTGAAGTCTATGCTCGTCGTGCGGACATCCTATAAGGAAAAACCCAATGGCGTGATTTGTCTGCATCAGTGTGATCAGTTTCGTCAATGGAGTCATGATGAAATTGAATTACTCGAAGCCGTTGCCGATCAAGTGGGGATTGCCCTTGCCCAAGCCCAACTCCTGGAACAAGAAAAGCGTCAACGCCAGCAATTATCCGAACAAAACCTTGCTTTAGAAAAAGCAAAACACTTCGCCGAAGCCGCCAACCGTGCCAAAAGTGACTTTCTCGCAACCATGAGTCATGAAATTCGCACGCCGATGAATGCGGTAATTGGCATGACGGGACTGCTGTTGGACACGCCACTGACTCACGAACAAGTCGAATTTGCCGAAACCATCCGCCACAGTGGTGAAGCCCTGCTGACGATTATTAATGATATTCTCGACTTCTCCAAAATTGAGTCCGGCAAACTGGAGTTGGAGGAACAACCCTTTAATCTGCGAACCTGCATTGAGGAATCTCTTGATCTGCTGACTCCCAAAGCAGCAGAAAAGGGGATAGAACTGGCGTATCTGTTTGATCCCCAAACCCCCAGCACCATTCGCGGCGATATTACCCGACTGCGCCAGATTATCGTCAATTTGCTGAGTAATGCGCTTAAGTTTACTCATACCGGAGAAGTTACGGTTTCGGTTTCGTCCCAGGTGGTTAGTCCCCAATCATTAGATCACCTCTTGACGAATCACAAGGAACAACAGTATGAAATTTTGTTTGCAGTTAAAGATACGGGGATCGGAATTCCCCAGGATCGTTTAGATCGTTTATTTAAGGCTTTTAGTCAGGTCGATTCTTCCACCAGTCGCCACTATGGGGGTACAGGATTGGGGTTGGTGATATCCAAGCGGTTGAGTGAAATGATGGGGGGCAGAATTTGGGTGGAAAGTGAAGTGGGGAAGGGTTCGATCTTTTACTTCACCATCATTGCCCCAGTCTGTGTAATAGATAATCCCAGTCATTTGGATCTCAGACAACCTCAGCTTGAAGGCAAGAGGATGTTAATTGTGGATGATAATGCCACCAATCGCCGCATTTTAACCCTACAAGGTCAATCTTGGGGTGTGGTTACCCGTGCAGCATCATCAGGGGGTGAGGCATTAGGCTGGCTACAGCAAGGTGAGACATTTGACTTAGCGATTCTGGATATGCACATGCCCGGAATGGATGGGGTAAATCTCGCCTCACAGATACGCCGACAGCCCCAGGGGAAAGAGATTCCCCTGGTTATGTTAACCTCAATCGGCAAGCCGGAAAATAGTTGTCAACTGGATGAAGCCAAGTTCTCGGCGTTTCTGACTAAGCCGATTAAGCAGTCCCAACTCTATAATGTGCTGATGGACGTATTAGTCGGTCAGCCGGTGAAAGTGCGCTCAGCCTGTGAGATTTCACCGACGATCGATCCGTATATGGGGTTAAACCTGCCGTTGCGGATTCTTTTGGCGGAGGATAATGTGGTCAACCAGCAAGTGGGGTTGCATATTCTGGGGCGCATGGGATATCGGGCGGATGTAGCCGCCAATGGGTTAGAAGTCCTAGAAGCATTGCGCCGCCAGTCTTATGATGTGGTATTAATGGATGTGCAGATGCCGGAAATGGATGGTTTGACCGCGACTGAGCGTATCTGTCAGGAATGGTCACCCCAAAGCCGTCCTTATATTGTGGCAATGACAGCTAATGCCATGCGAGGCGATCGCGAAACCTGTTTAGCCGCAGGTATGGATGATTATATCAGTAAACCGATTCGGGTTGAGGAACTGGTGCGAGCGTTGAAGGGGGTTCCAGAACAATCCAAGAAGCCAGAAAGAGGGCAGAGGCTTCCAGGGAAGGAGCAAGAAGGCAAGGTAGAAGGACATAATCACGGTTTAAACGGACATGATGTTATTGATGCCCAAGCTTTTCAGCAATTGTGCGATATGGTCAAAGACGATCATGTCTTAATCCAAGTTATTGATAGTTTTTTGGAAGAAGCCGCCCAGTTATTGGGGGTGATGCACCAAGCACTGGATTCACAGAAAACCACACTTTCACCCCAGACGCTAACCACTTGTCAACAATCTGCTCACAGTCTCAAATCGACCAGTGGCACTGTTGGGGCAATTTACCTGTCTGAACTGTGTAAGCAGTTAGAAAGGGTCAACATTAAAGCTGAAACGGATAATCCACTAACGTTAGTCATTAATCTATTGACACAAATCGATCAGGAGTATGAACAGGTAAAGGTGGCGTTACAAAATAAACGTCAGCTTTTGATGTGTTGACTCTTGAAGTGCGGAGTCTGGGATTTGACGCTCCCATCGCTAAAAGCGAGGGATTCTCAGTTCAATGAGTGAACTTACCCAAACTAAGTTTCCTTACTTTGAGCAGAGGTTCTTCTCTCCCTGAGCGTTAATTTCTGTTCGCCCAACAGTATTTTTAGTGCTAGAGTAAGGATATTTATAGCTGCATTCTCATCCCTATCAAGAATTGTTCCACAGCTACAAACATGAGTCCTAACCGATAGCGATTTATTGACTCTTTGACCACAATTTGAGCAATCTTGGGAAGTATAGTTAGGAACAACAGCTACTACTTGCTTTCCAAAGAGTTTAGAAAAATACTCAAGCCATTCTCGAAACTGAGTCCAACCCGCATCAGATATCGACTTCGCTAAACAGTGGTTTTTGAGCATGTTTTTAACACTTAAATCCTCATAGGCTATCAAATCGTTAGATTGACAAACGCACCGCGCTAACTTTACAGCGTGGTCTTTACGTTGCCTTGAAATCTTTAAGTGAATACGTCCCAGTTCAACTCGATTCTTGTGATATCTTTTCGACTGCTGTTGACCTTTTTTATGTTTTCTGGAGAGCTTTCTTTGTAGACGCTTTAAGGCTTTCTCGCTTTTTCTCAGATATCGTGGATTCTCAACTTGATTACCCTCGGAATCCGTATAGAAATGATTAAGCCCCACATCTAATCCAACTTGTTTTCCTGTAAACTCAACAGACTCTTTGCGCTCAATGTCGATACAGAATTGAGCATAGTAACCGTCAGCTCTACGTACCAAGCGTACTCGCTTAATTTGTTCGCTTTGGTAGTAGCTTAAATCTCTTGAACCTACAAGCTTGAGTTTGCCGATTCCAGTTCCGTCAGTAATGGTAATAGCCTTTTTGTCTTGAGAAATCTTCCAACTGCTCGTCTTATACTCAACCGAACGGCTGAACTTCTTGAACTTTGGATATCCCTTTTTCCCTGGAACTTTCTTCTTACATTTTTCAAAGAATCGACTGATACTAGCCCAGGCTCTCTCAGCCATAGACTGTCAGTCGTAGATCCGTATACAATCTCATCGTACATCTAGTTTTTGTGACAAAATATCGACGTAAGGTACTTAGTGAAGCTATGATACACAGATTGAGTGAGGTATTTAGCTCCGTCGCTCAAAAATGGGATTCTAATCTTATTGAATTTAATGGGGAGTCTGACCATGTTCATTTGTTACTTAGTTATCCTCCTCACAAGCTGCTGAGCAATCTTATCGCTAATTTAAAAGCCACAGCATCTAAGACACTGTGGCGTAAATTTGAACCAGAACTAGCTAAAATTTATAGAAAACGTGTTTTATGGACAGGCGCTTATTTTGTCGCTAGTTGTGGCGGTGTTACCATTGAACAGCTAAAAGTCTACGTTCAAAGCCAAGATTGTCCGGATTCATCCCATCGCTAAAAGCGAGGGTCTTCTCCGGACACTAAGATAACTCAATCAGCAGACCCTAATTAACTCTAAAAACAATGACCCAGCCAGAACGGCTACGCCGTTGGCGACTTCTGTTAGGGAGTGGAGACGCCGATGGTATTTGCCAGGGGAATGGTGAGACAGAAGCAGCAGGTTCCTTCAGCCTAACTCAAACTGACCACGCGATCGATAATGCCCTAAGCGCCCTCTACGATTCTGACCGCAGTGGCGGACTCGGTAGTTCTTCCCCCAATGTTGCCCGTTGGTTAGGCGACATTCGCACCTATTTCCCCTCATCAGTTGTGCGGGTGATGCAAAAAGATGCCTTAGAACGCCTTAACCTACAACAAATGCTGCTGGAACCGGAACTGCTAGAAGCCGTTGAGCCGGATGTTCATCTTGTGGCGAATCTGCTATCCCTCAGCAGTATTATGCCAAGCAAAACTCAAGAAACCGCCCGCCGCGTGGTGCGTCAGGTGGTTGAAAAATTGCAGCGTGAACTAACCAACCCCACCCACCAAGCCATAATCGGTAGCCTCAATCGTGCCATTCGCAACCGCCGTCCCCGCCATAATGAAATCGACTGGAACCGCACTATCCGCGCTAACCTCAAACATTACCAACCTAAATACGGCACCATTATTCCCGAAACCCTAATTGGCTACGGACGCAAACGCAGTTCCTTACAAGATATTATCCTCTGCATCGACCAAAGCGGTTCCATGGCAACTTCTGTTGTGTATGCTGGAATCTTTGGGGCGGTGCTAGCCTCTCTCAGGGCAGTGCAAACCCGAATTGTCGTATTTGATACTTCGGTCGTAGATTTAACCGACGCAGCACAAGACCCAGTAGATTTACTCTTTGGCACTCAACTGGGAGGCGGAACAGATATTAACCGCGCCCTCACCTACTGCCAAGGACTGGTGCGCCGCCCTCAGGAAACTATTTTAGTGTTAATTAGTGACCTATATGAAGGGGGAAACCGGGAAGAAATGCTCAAGCGCGTGGCTGCACTGCTGGGATTAGGAGTTCAGTTGATCACGTTGCTTGCCCTCAATGACGAAGGTGCGCCCATGTATGATCATTGGGTAGCTGAGAAACTCGCTGGATTGGGTATTCCGGCGATGGCTTGCACACCTAACCAGTTTCCAGATTTAATGGCAGCAGCAATTAAGCGGCAAGATATCACTCAATGGGCGGCAGCACGGGGTATGGTGACAATGGGGAGTGAATCTGTAGTAAGCCGCAGGGAAATTGATATTACTGAATCCGTGGACAGTTGAGATCAATTAAATATCCCCCTGCTTCAAGCACAAAATCATCGAAATCATCATCACTCCCGACTTCCACCTGTCCTCCATCTTCCCAAGACACGCGAGTCCCTGTAATATTGCCACTTCTCCCCCCGGCTAAACTACCATTAAACCGAGCAAAGTTTTGGGTGGAAAGAATACTGCGTCGGGTTTGACCGGTAGGGCTCACCGATTCGAGGAAGAAAATATAGCGGTTATTGGCTTTAAACTGAAACTCGCTGAATCGATTGGGTACAGTTCCCCCCTCAACTGTTCCGACAAAATCTGATCGAGTCCCCAGATCATTTTGACCGCGAGAGGTTTCCACAGACTGGTTTGTGCCAAAAGCATCATAGGGTTTGGCTTCCTGAAACAGAATCCTTTCTTCTCCGGTTGTTTCATTCCGCACACCCAAGGCGGCTTGGTAAGATCCGTGAGATTGCAGGAACTCAAATTCCACAATCGTATCCTCTGGGAATTGGATCGCCCGATTATCAAAGATATCCTGGGCTTGTACAGGTGTTGCCAATGTACCCAATAATCCACTCGCGATCGCGCCAATTAACCAATGTTTGCTGTAGAGTTGTTTCATTGCCAATTCCCTTTATTTTCAAAAAAACTCAAAACTTTACCATCCCAACAGCGCCGGATTTGATTGAGATCGGGTAGCATCTTGTAAGGTGACCCGTAAGGCTTCGGCTTCGGTTCTGAGTTGTTCTAACTGCTGACAAGCAACAGGTACTGGTAACATTTGTGTATCCGGCTCTCGGGCATAACGACGCACATCTGCGGCATTTTGCTCAAGTTGCGCGATCGCGGCGTTGCAGGTTTGAAAAGCGTCGGCTGATTCTTGGTTCAACTGTTGCACTCTCTCTAGTAACGCCGGATCTAAGCCGCCATCGGTTTCAAATAGGGGTGCAGTATTATTCCAAATATTCGTCCCCGTAATATCAGAATAACTGCGGTCAGCCCTGGCGGGCATCGCGGTTAAAATACTAGCAACCATCGCTGAAATGGGGACAACCAGAACAAATTGAATTTTACCCATCGGTTAACTCCTCTAAAAACGCAGTGCTGTTCCAGCACCAATAACAAATCGGGCTTCATCACCCGCACCCGCAACATCGCGCACGGCGGGGGTAATCACAAAGGGAATATTTCTAAAGGGGGCGATGGACAACCCCAAGCCTAAATCTTGCCCCGTCCATTCAGCAATAAAACTGATGGGACGCGCCACTCGCAAGGCAATATTACCGAAAACGTTAATATTGTTAACCCCATCATCTACTGCACCATTAGAACGAAATTGTCCATCACCCACACCAACAGTAACAGCGATGCGACTGAATGCTTGGTCAAGGGATTCTTGGGTGCGGAAAATTTTAGTAATTACTCCATATTTTGACTGTTCAAAATCGTTGCGCGTGATATTCAAAAAGCCATTCCAACCCAAAGCAGCCGATAAATCTTGTGCAAACCGACGATGAAGTTTGGCATTAAAGCCACCATCTCCGAAGTTGTCGTCTGTGGTTTCTAAAGCATAGGAAAGTTCAACGCCCACGGCTTTATCCGCATTCCCCACGCCAATCCCGACACCGCCTGTACCAACAGAACCGTCATCATCGCGCACCGTGGCTTGGTAGCTACCATTGAGAAATAGAGTATTGCGATCGGCACCATATCCCACGGGAATATAAATGCTTAACGCTGGTGACGCGCCAAACTCTTCAAAAGGTTCGGGTATCACTAATGGCGCAACAGGTTGGGGACGAGGACAACGGCGAGGAGTTCCAGCTTGAGCGAGTTGATAAGAGGTACTTTCTCCAGCTAAGTCAGTATTTTCAGTCGATTGTTCTAGACAACTTACCCTTGTATTGGTAGCAGCATCTGCAACCAATCTATCCAGGTTCAGTGTTTGTTCCTGAATCGTCTCAGGATTGAGCGTCTTTGCATTTGAAAATTCTGTTCGATTCGTTGGAGTTAGTGTTGCTGTTTCATCTTCACGTTTGATTTGCCCTGTTTCTGGAAAAACAGGAGGAGAGGTAAGATCAGTTTTAGGTAAGGAGTTCGTGGTGGTTTTTTGGGAAAACACTTGTTCTTCTAATTGTTCAATAGTAACAAGGGATTGACTGACTTGAGGAGTAATGTCAGACAGGTTGCCATTAGTATTAAACGTTTCTAAAGGAAAATTATCAGCATCTGAAGTCTCACCTGCTTGTGCAGTTAAGCCTCCAGCTAAAATTACGGTCACGGTAAAAACTGCTAAACTGGGAGGGCGCATAATTTTCATCTCACCCGAACTGAGTCGGAATACATAAGGGTTGATAAGTAGGCGTAGATGTTCCCCCAGAAAAGTCTTGCCTTCTCTCCTGTAATTCATACGAGATTCCTGAACAAGATCCGGAATCAACAGGTTGTGAAGTCAAAAATCAACAGTAATACCAAATCCGCCTTCATTACCCCATGCAAGAGGAGGCGATTGAATCGCTGCTACAAAAACTTTCGTCCGCCTGCGCGGACTAGGTTATAACGGGGGTAGCTAACCCGGATTTAGTATAAAACGGACAAAAATGAAGAATTTGCTAGGCAATTTATGGTTTTTACTCGCCGTTTTGACTAATTAACGTAATGTATTTTTTATAGTTCAAGAAAACTCTGTTTTTTAGTCAAATTCCCAGATCAGCAGGTTGGTGGCAATCCATGCCTCTATGTTACATTATGTAAATTTTCCTCAATCCTTACTCCTCACAGATGACCAATAGCGTAAAGATTTCACACGAATCGTAGTAAAAGGAACAGATAGCATTCTAATCTAGGATTAGAGCAACCGTTCAGATGGATACCAGTCAGCTTCTCTGGTTAAATCAAAGATGATAACGGAAGCTTGCACAGAAATGTTCAACAAACCTGTCTCAGTTTTAATCCGGATGGAACGCCAGCGATACCCACCAAAGCATCACGGGCAAGACTTTGGGTTAGAGACAGTTAACCCCTGATTAAAGAACGAAAGATTTTTTCCAACCAAAAAGCGACTCAAGCAAGGTGTAACCGACAAACACAGTCGCTTGCTTCGTTACGTCACCTACTTGTAAACCTATATGGAGGCGTGGCATTATTTTCCGATTATAATCTTTGATTGAACGGGAGAGGAATGCCACGAAGAAAGATGATTCGGTCATTTAGTGTGCATCCCCAGTCTATTCCCACAGTCAAACAAGCTTGGCGCAATAAGAGTCATGGACGCGATCGCGAACTAGCAGAAGCACTAGGACTATCCTTAGATACCTTAAATCACTTTCTCAAAGGACAACCCGTTAAAGGACTAAATTTTGTCGAACTTTGTCAGGTCTTAGAATTAGACTGGCAGAACGTAGCTGGCTTAGATAGCCAGCCGGATCTGGTTTTTGACTCACCGCTTGAAGTGGGGAAGTTCCTAGCTTACTCCTACAGCAATGGGATTAGTGCGGTTGACCAAGCCTTACAAACACTGGTGAGAACACTCTGTCAACTCTTGGGTCGTCTCACCCGCAAAGTAGGGAGTTTGCTTCGTGCTGATCGCACCAGTATTTTCTTATTGGATCGAGAACGACAAGAATTAGGTTCACTGATTGCCGAGGATGGAGACGGTGGTAGTCTCTTAATTGATATTCCTGCTGACAAAGGAATTGCCAGTCTCGCCGCCTTTTCCTTAAAAGTGATTAACATTCCCTTTGATGTCTATGATGATCCGCGCTCCGAGATGGCGCAGAAAACGGATCGCCGCACCGGATACCGCACCTATACAATTCTGGCTTGGCCCCTATTAAACAAGCAAAAAGATCTGGTAGCGGTGGTGCAATTACTTAATAAGTTAAAGCCAAACTACCAGCCGGAAGATGATCTACTCAAGAAGATTGATCCTCGTGGCTTCACCTCAGACGATGAAGTCCTATTTGCCAAGTTTGCCCCTTCGATTCTCCAGATTATAGAACGATGTCAATTTTGTTACCAACTTGCCCAAAAACTCCGGGAAACGACTGATATTAAACCCGGTAGTTTGCGAGAAGTTGAATTGGTCGAGCAACTTCAGCGACAAGAACGACAGTTACAGAAACATCTCCAACGGATCTAGAGGGAATAAGGGCAGCAGGGGGAGCAGGGGGAGCAGGGGGAGGGATGGGATCAACATCCTCAATTTTGACTTAATATTTATTTACAAACAAGGTAAACCGATCAATATTCCTGAAAGTTGGATGAGTTTGAGTAGCTATTAGTGTAACTCTAAAGTCTTTAACTCTTTAGTCATGAAATTTTATCCTCTGACCCCGGTAACGAAAAAAAATCAGTTCAGTGCGGGATTATTATTGCTGGTTCTTTTCTCTTCTGGATGCAATAATCAACTCGATGCATTAACTACCCAAACTTGCGCTGAGGCAGAAGCGGCTGTTGCTGAAGCCCAGCAGCAATTTGAGCAAGTTAAGGATAAATTAGTTAACTCAAGTCAGTCAGATAATCAGACGATTGATACCTCTATATTGCAACACCTGCAAGAAACGCAAGAGTACGCTTTTGAAATTTGCGAACAAGGAGGATAGTTAAACTATAGATATTCAGGTAATGTTTTCGGCGAGAAACACGAGCTTATCCGGCATTGAAAAAATAAAATAACTTTTTCTCAAGCTCGGAAAATAGAAAATTTATTGGTAAGATGGATAAGAATAAACTATTAGAGCATTAAAAATTAATTTCAAAGACTGTGTGAGGGGCTTTCTTTATTTCAAGTCTACCATTAAGTTGTGCGACTAAAGCGTAAACCAATTGTAATCCTAATTTTTTCGGTGAATTAAAGTCAATCAATTCAGTTTTTGTCGGCTTGGTATTGCCCACTATTAATTTAATTGTGTGACTTTCTGTTTTATGGGAATGAATTTCAATCCAAATGTGTCCTTGGCGTCCGTTGTTTCTCAAAGCATGTTTTAAGGCGTTAGAAATTAGTTCATTGAGAATCAATCCACAGTGAATTGCGGTAGATAAATCAAAATTTATTTGTTGATCAACATTGAGTTTTACAATAATAGATTCGGGATGAATAGTATAGGTTTGAATCAGATGATAGGTGAGATTTTCGATATAATTGAGAAAGTTAATCCGCTCCAAGTGATCGACTTGATAGAGTTCCTCATGGATAAGAGCCATGGATTTGATTCGGTTCTGATTTGCCTGGAAGAGTGCGAGAATCTCAGGATCATCAATTTGCTGGGATTGTAGATCAAGCAAGCTAGAGACAAGTTGCAGGTTATTTTTTACGCGATGGTGAATTTCTTGGAACAGCACTTCCTTTTGCTGTAAAGAAATCTTAAGCTGATCCTCGATATGTTTGCGCTCGCTAATATCCATTGCCGCGCAGGTAATTCCTTCGATGTCTCCGATTGAGCTGCGTAAGGGTTCGACCGTTAAATCGTAGTATCGCTGTTTACCATGAATGGTAAGGGATACTTGATCTCGCATTCCTACTCCACTGCTGAGTACACGTTGCTTAATGGAGATTAACCGTTGCGCTTCTTGGGGGGCTAGGAGTTCGCTGTCGGTTTTTCCTAAGATAGTATCCACTTCGCCATCAGAAACCGAATTGTAGACCCAAGTGTAGCGTAACTGATGATCTTGATTAAACACCACCAAGGGTGCATGTTTGAGCGCCGTGCGGAAGCGAGTTTCACTTTGCCGTAGTGCTTCTTCTACCTGTTGACGTTCCCTCAATTCACATTGTAACTTAGCATACAATTGGGCTTGATGAATCGCGATCGCACAATGATCAGCAATAGCTTGGACAAACTCAATATCCTCTGTGTTCCATTCCCGTGAATCATCGCACTGGTGTAAACTAATTCCACCAATATAGGAATTTTGGTGAAGCAATGGCACAATTAAAATAGCGCGAATTTTACAATCCTGCGCCGCCTTGATTAACACCTCTGGCAAATTGGGAGTAATTTGCGGGAAAACCACAGGCTGACCCTGACTTAACTCCTGGTGGTGATACCGATAAAAATCACAGTAGACACCCAAAACACTCTCCCGTTGTGCTGTCGCTTCAGAAACGTGATGCGCCCTCATTTGCGACTCATCATCCGGTCGAAAAATCAAACAGCGACTGACATTGAGCGTTTCATGGAGTTGATCGACTGTGGTTTGGAGAATATTTTCCAACACCAACGTACCCCGCATCGCTTGAACAATTTGGTTGAGTAATGTCTGTCGGGAGACTTGGCGTCGCAGTTCAACAAGTTCGTTTTCTAATGCGGTAATATGGGTCGAGTTAGGAGAGTCTACCTCTAGGTGAGAGTTGGATGGCTGATCAACGGACATGGTTTTCCTCGGGGAAAGGATGTAACAGAAAAAATTTGATTTTAGTTCATTAAGGCATGTTTTGAATAGGTATCAGGAGTTAAAATTTCTCGCCTCTCTCTCAAGGTATATTGGTTCTACCCAAGATGGTATGCTGAATAAATGCTTCTTAAAGACAACTCTTAACTGACTTGGGGGGTAGGAAAGACGCCGCAAATGTCGAGTTCCAATCAACGACTAAAAAAGCTGTAGTAATTCATCATAAACAGTGAGTTTATTTAAACACTAATATTGCATTTCATCGCGATCCCGTTGAGTTTTAGAGGACAATTTACCATTCATCCCTCATCCTTGAGTAAACAGCTAGAGACCACTTGAAGCTAAACTGAAGACTTAAGAATCCATGATCGACATCTTTGTCGGACATCGGCGGCGATGGCTAGCTGAGCGATTCTTGATTTCCTTTGCCCGGTTCAGTGAGGAACAATCTATTTCTAGAACTCTAACCATTCAACTCTTGCAATCCGGCTCTAGCACAGTATAGAAATATCCAGGCTAATTATGTCTGACTTGAGTGAAAACAAAATTCCCCTCCAGAGGGGATCGCGCAGTGAATTGCGGGAGTTAGTTCGGACTCAACTGCAAATGCTGTTGGAACAAGAAAATTTTCAGGGCGCTAAACAGGTATTAGTTCCCGTACAACCGGTGGACATCGCCGACGCAATCGAAGGATTGCCAGACGCCCTACAGGTTATCGCATTCCGCTTACTCTCTAAAGCTGAGGCGATTGAAGTTTACGAGTACCTTGACTCTAGCGTCCAACAGTCGCTGATTGAGGAATTTAAACGCCAAGATGTACTTGACATCGTGGACAAAATGTCCCCAGATGATCGAGTCCGATTGTTTGATGAATTACCCGCAAAAGTTGTCCGCCGTTTGCTTGCTCAACTGAGTCCCCAGGAACGCCAAGCCACCGCCCAACTCCTCGGTTATGGAGTCGATACAGCGGGGCGAATTATGACCCCGGAGTATATTTCCCTCAAAGAAAGCTTAACTCTGGGCGAAACCCTAGAACGGATTCGCAGTTTAGCCAGTACCACAGAGACGATTTATTATGTTTATGTCACTGATGCAGGGCGACACTTAAGTGGAATTGTCTCATTGCGGGATTTAGTCGTGTCTCCACCGGAAAAAACTCTGGGTGAAGTGATGACTTGCGATGTGGTTTGTGTTCACACGGATACGGATCAAGAAGAAGTGGCGCGGTTAATCCAACGCTACGACTTTCTAGCGGTACCTGTGGTTGATCGAGAACATCGTTTGGTGGGGATTGTCACTGTTGATGATGTGATCGATATTTTAGAACGAGAAACCACGGAAGATATTTATGCCTTAGGTGGTGGGGTACAATCCGGGCGTGATAATTACTTTCAAACCAATTTAATTACCGTTGCTCGTAAACGAGTGGTTTGGTTATTTGTGTTGTTACTGACAAACAGTGTGACTGCCACTATTATTAACTCTCAATCCGAAATTTTACAGAAAGTTGTGGCGCTTGCCGCATTTATTCCTCTGCTGACGGGTACAGGGGGGAATGTGGGCGCTCAATCTTCAACGGTGGTGATTCGTGGTTTAAACACTGACGAAATTCGCGATATGGGTTCATTGCAGGTGATCGGGCGCGAGGCAATGGCAGGAGCTATACTGGGTACAATTTTAGGAGTAGTGGCGACGGTTTGGGCATATTTACTCAGAGATGATATCAATGTTGCCTTTGCGGTGGGAACCAGTTTAGTTGCAATCGCGATTCTTGCATCGGTGGCGGGTTCGGCGTTACCCTTTTTGTTCCGTTCCCTGGGATTAGATCCCGCTTTGATGTCAGCACCGTTTATTACGACGGCGGTTGATGTGTTAGGTGTGTTGATTTATTTCAGTATCGCCAAGATGGTTCTTCTTTAGTCATTTGTCGATTTTTTTCATAATTCATCTTCGTGACATCCTCATGACATGAACAGGGAATGCTAACTCACCGTCTTAAAATTGCCGAGTGTATCTTTGTTGCTGTCTCAATCATTGGCTGGGTTGTAGCGGCGGCGTCTGGTCAAATTGTCTATGGGGCGGTTCCGTTGTCGATTACACTGTTGCTCAATCTGATCAATCGCCTACGGTTTGAGCAACACAGCCGACATCGGCTCACGGGAGCCATCGCTCAACTGCATCGACAAGTGTCCCAAGAGAGTCAATCTTTGTACCAACAGCAGCTTAATCAGGCGCTAGCATCTCTACAAGCGAAACTCCCCGACTATCTGGCTCAAATTGAGAACCCCGCTTCGGAATTAGGGGCGATCAAAATTGCACAACTTCAAGCTCGAATTGTTAGTGTAGAACAATCGCTGCGGAATGTTGTGGATTATCTCAATAGTGCTTCATTGCCAAACCACATCGAGCAATTAGAAGCCGCGATCGCACAAGTAACTGCCGATATTGATAAGATACAATACCAAATCCCTGTTGCCACCGATCCAGAACGCTCAACCCATTGGTACACAGAGGCGGGGGGTGAGCCGTCTTTATTTCCTGTCGCTTCCGAGTCGGTTTCCCCTGTGAGGAGAGCTGGGGAAGTTGGGGAAGCTGGGGAAGCTGGGGAAGCTGGGGGAGTTGGGGGAGCTGGGGGAGCTGGGGGAGCTGGGGGAGCTGGGGGAGCTGGAGAAGAAGATATAAGAGCGTATCCGAGTGCTTTTGTCCCTGAACCAATCCTACCCAATTGGAACTTTAGATTAACCCTGAAAGGACATCAGGATTGGGTTAGCGCTTTGGCAATGAGCGCTGATGGTCAAATCCTGGTTAGTGGTAGTTTAGACAAAACCGTGAAGCTGTGGCACTTAGAGACGGCTGATCTGATTCACACATTTAGTGATCATCAACAGGGAGTCCTCTGTCTTAGCTTAAGCCCTGATGGTAAATGGCTGGCGAGTGGGGGATTTGATCAGACAATTAAGGTCTGGAATCTAGAGGCTGGAGAATTATGCCATACCTTAACAGGTCATAACGGTTCCGTGCGATCGCTGGTGATTATGCCAGATAACCAAACTCTGATCAGTGGTAGCTTTGATCAAACCATTAAGCTATGGCAATTGGATCAGGGAAAATTCGTCCAGGATTTAGTCCAAGACGCCGGACGATTATCCGCGATCGCATTAAGTCCAGATGGCAAAACCCTTGCCAGTGGCGGCGGAGATGGCATTGTTGATCTGTGGCATGTTCAGCCGTTTGATCTAGAATTCAGTCTCACCGACAATCTGAGTTCGATCAACTCTCTTGCCTTAAGTCCCAATGGGCGTCGGTTAGCCGCCGCCTGTACCGATGGTACTCTGAAGGTATGGCAACTTGATAGTGCGGAACGGGTAGAGAGTTGGCAATGTCCCTCCGCTCCCGCCATGTCGATTATATTTAGCGATAACGGGCAAAGTGCGATCGCGGCTCATGCAGACGGTACGATTAAGATCTGGTGGCTAGGCATCGATGAACCGTTGCTTGTCTTGGACAATAACGATGCTGGTTCTGTGGTATCCGTTGCTCTCAGTCCAGATGGTCAATGGCTAGCTGGAGGAAATCGAGATGGTACAGTTAAACTTTGGCAACAGTTATAAGATTTGTAGGGATGTGCCATGCATCCGTGTCAACTTCAGGTAAAAAACCAATGCTGGCAAGGTTTTAAGCTGTGTCTATCTACTCCTTGACATTTTCCCCCTCATCCCCTAGCCCCTTCTCCCCAGGGAGGGAGAAGGGGAACCGGATTCTCTATTCCCTGTTCCCTGTTCCCTGACGAATGACAAATGACGAATGACAAACATAATTGGCTTTTTATCGCTGAATCTGTTGCTGTTGCTGTCTCATTTGTGGGAGTCGCCATAGCGGTTCTATCTGGACAGATGATTTATGGATTAGCGCCTTTAGCCATCTCCTTGTTACTCAATCTAATTAATCGCCGTCGTGTTGTCCGACTTCTTCGGCATAAGATCAGCGATCGCACTCAAATTGACAACTTAAGCCGAGATATCCAAACGTTGAGTACAGAACTTGCTCAACTGAAGCAACATCATTCTGATTTGGCTAATCTGGTATCTAGGGAGGAACTTTCTGCTGTTGTCTCTACCGTTGAGGCAATTAATGAGCAGCAAAAGGGATTGCGACGTTCTTTGGTTCCCTTACAATCGAAACTTGATGAATTGAATCAAAAATTTACCCAGCGTCCAGAATTAGAACAGATTGAGACTTTAGCCGGGATTATTGTAGCACTTAAACAAACCATTGATCAGCTTCCCCAGCCTGAGCGCACCTCCGTTGCTCTCAACCCAGAACGAGTTGAAGGATTAGAACGTGCGATCGCGCAAATCCAACAGGAACTCAAGCAACTTCAACAGTAAGCGCGTTATGAGACTTAGGCAAGGATTGGAACCCAACCTGGAACATCCGCGTCCATAGCTAACATATTGAGTTATTAATCTCCAAGAGGAACACGCCTCTGTTCACTTTGCCAATCAGTACAACCTCGTGCCAAAGTCAAAAACCCAATTGCCAGAGATTCCCAAACGATGAAATCGGTTAGTTATGGATAAAAGACACCTTTCCCTCTCTACTCCCCCTACTAATATGTCACCTCTGTCCATCCTCTCTCATTCTCCGGGGAGTGTCTTGAGCTTCTTGCGCTGGGGAACAGCATTTGTCACAGCAGCATTTGCCAGTGGTCTAGTGATGACTCCTGACGTTGATGCTCAATCCGCCACACCGCAACCAATATTTGAGAACGTAAAACTGGGGCGACGATTTTCACCCGATCCTTTTGTCATTCGCGGTATCAGTGGCGGTTCCGTTTCAACCCAAGCTGTTTCGGGTCGTACCGAAACACCAACCGGTTCTTGTATTGGGTATATTGATGAACCGCCTGATCATATCCTAGAGCTAACTTCTTTTTTCAACTATCTCAGCTTGCAAGTGGAAAGCCCTGAGGATACAACTCTATTGGTCAAAGGACCCGGCGGAAGTTGGTGTAATGATGACGCTGAAGGCAAAAATCCTGGAATTTCAGGTCAGTGGTTAGCAGGACAATATAAAGTTTGGGTTGGTTCTTTTCAAAAAGATAAGTATCATCCCTACGTGATTCGGATTAGCGAAGTTCAACTTCTCAATCCCGGACCCTCTCGACGCTGAAGCTAGGGTGTGGGGTGTGGGGTGTGGGGTGTGGGGTATGAGGGAAACAAGGGAGATGGAGATATTAATTCAAACCCAGACTCCGCACTTCATTTAATCTGTTAAAATCAAGTCCCCACGCATGACAGTAACCGCAAGTCCTGCAAGAATGACGCGATCGCTCCCAGTATACTGTACCTTGACTACGCCTCCTCGACGGGATGCTTGATACGCTAAAAACTCATCTTGACCGATGCGGAAGCGCCAGAAAGGTGCTAGACAGCAATGGGCTGCACCGGTTACCGGATCTTCATCAATTCCTAATCCCGGTGCAAAGAAACGAGAAACAAAATCATACTCCGAACCCGCATCCGTCTGGCTGGTAACAATAACATCGGAGATAGGTAAAGTTTTAAGTAAACCAAAATTCGGCTGCACTTGTCGCACCATTGCTTCCGATTCTACTTCCACCAAATAGCCCAAAGAATTCTGCAAAACTGCTTTAATCGGTACGCCTAAGGCTTGAGTAAGTTCTGGGGGGGCGGTTGTGGGTTGGGAATGATTCACCGGGAAATCTAACTCAATCCATTCACCCTGACGCTGGGCGATGAGTATCCCACTTTTGGTATAGAAACGGGCGGCGGTATCGGGGGAAAGATGACCTTCTGACCATAATACATGGGCGCTGGCTAACGTGGCGTGACCGCAAAGGGGGACTTCTACTGTCGGGGTAAACCAACGCAGATTAAAACCATCGTCTTGCGGAACTAAAAAGGCGGTTTCAGACAGATTCATTTCCTGTGCTACATTCTGCATCCAGCTATCCGGTTGGGGAGTTGACAAAACACAGACAGCGGCTGGGTTTCCAGTGAATGGAGTATGGGTGAATGCATCAACTTGAATGATCGGGTATTTCATTGCTTCAGTGGTCAGTTTACACCGATCCCCAATTTCTCAAAGAATTCGCGGATCTTACTGGCATAGATTTTAGACTCAAATGATTTACAGTTTCTCAATCTCTTCTCTAGTCAGTCCTGTTGCTGCTGTGATGGTTTCAAGATCAGTCCCTTGTTGTTTTAAGATTCTGGCTATGTTAATCTTTTCTTGCTGTTTGCCTTGCTCCATACCCTCTTGGATACCTTTCTCCATGCCCTCTTCTAAACCCTCCAATCTTCCCTCTGAGCGTGAACTTTCTATTAGACTGATTTCGTAGCGCCGATTTTCCATAAATCTCAGGTAGTTGGCTCTTTCTTCTTCACTCAAACTATCGACGAGTAAATTTTCCTTCGCTTCCGCTAAACCTTGGGCGGTAAATTCTTCTTTGATTTGGCTCTTTTTCAGAAAATATATCCATTCATCTAGGGTATCTTTCGCCACATCGTTAAAGTTGTTGACTTTTATCACATAATACTCTGGAAAAATCTCATAGACCTCTTGGATATTAAATAACTTCCGCTGGTTGATTGATAGACCTAATTTATCATCTAAATGAAGACTACGAAAATCTAATCTCCCTTGGTAAATATAATCATCTCCCTGTCCCAGCGAAAAGTAGACGATATTCACTGAATAAACTTTTTTGACGTTCCCGTAAGGTTCTCCTCTTTCCAGGAAGTCGGTAATTAATCTGGATGTGCCGTAGAGCATCCGATGAAAATAATCTTGCTCTGTACTATTTTGCACTTCAATGAGAATTAATTCTCCCTGGTCATTTTCGGCGAGAATATCGACTCGATTTAGCTTGTCATCTTCGGCTTGTTGATTGCTTTCACCTTCGAGGATTGATTGGATCGTGATCGGTTTCCTCAACAACTCGCTCAAGAAACCTGCCAAAACACCATAATTGGCTTTGTTTCTCAGTAATTTTTTAATCGCCCAATCAAATCGGATGTGTGTTTGGGGCATAACGGCATCGATGGAAACGTCTACTGAATCTATTTTGACAGATTTTGTCCCATCTTGATACCTTGGATATCAAAAAAATAGAGTTGATAATTTTAAACACACTATACTGTAAAAATAAGTAGTCGGACAAAAGAAAACAGTACGCTCATTAAGTTTTGTAAATTCCCCTCAAACCCTTACTTTTCCCTGTTCCCCAATCTCAACCGTTAACTTTAATGAAAGTCCACCTACTTATATATGTGCAATACTATCAAACCTCTACCACAAGCACAATCGTGAGGAATTATACCCAAGAACGGGTCGTTTAAAAATCTCTACAACTAGCCTTGTAGCCATCTTGAAGGTCATTTAAACGCTGTACCTATGTTGGCACAGGTACAGACGGACAGCCCGATGCTGGCTCTTGGACGGGACTTGTACTTTGGATTCTCAAGGTAAGTGGGGAACCGTGGCTTTGGAGTATTCTGCCTGAGCAACTTGGAGGATTCCTGGAAGAAGTGCAATGGACAAACGCTCCTGATTTAGTTGGGGCAAGCGCCAAGCATGGCGTAGAGTATTTTGGTGTGGCTATAAAATGAATTCGTCGGAAATGGACAAATTAACTCTTTAGTCGTTCTGAATGGGGACGGTGGGGACAGTCCGAAGCATCACTATCTGTTGATACAAAACATTAGAATTTCAAATGAAAAAGTATTGCAGCAATAAGCAGATAAAATGTAATCTAGGTTCTAGTGATACAGAAGGAACCTCCCATGCACGATCCTCTAACCTCCTCGCCGCCGAACTGGTATGAACAGCTCAAGCGGAATCGCATAGTCCGGGCGCTGGAAACAATTCAAGATTTATTTATCATTTCCCTCTGTGTTGGCTTATTTGCCTTTATGGCGATTCAGCTACGCGAGATGTTTTTGGAGTTACTACCGCCGTTAGATTTCCCAGGCGTGACTTCAGATATTCTGTTCTTGCTGATTTTGGTTGAGTTATTCCGACTGCTGATTATTTACTTACAAGAACAGCGTGTATCGATTGGAGTCGCGGTAGAAGTTTCGATTGTCTCCGTTCTGCGAGAAGTGATTGTGCGGGGAGTCTTGGAAACCTCATGGGTTCAAATTTTAGCTGCCTGTGCGTTCTTAATTGTGATGGCAGGACTATTAATTGTGCGGATGTATTTGCCGCCAACTTTCGATGGAATTGACCCAGAGAAACAGTTGTCCCTGCGATATAAAAAACAGACTCTGCGTCAGGTTCCAGACTCTAATAACAATCCGTTAAACCCTTATCCCCATACTGTTACTGTGGCAGATAAAATGGGTCATTTAGATCCGATAATCAATGCAAAAGACTAATACAAGAAGTCACCTCTTCGCCAATCACTAATCACTGATCACCAATCACTAATATCTATGACTACAATACCTGAGATTAAACCCCGTGATGTCCAAGTCGCCGCCATTGAAGGAACGGATACAACCGTGTTGCGATCGCGGACATGGGATAGACTCAAGTTTGAGGTGGAATATTCCCTGCAACGTGGCACAACAGCAAACTCCTATCTTATCCAAGCCGATAAAACGGCGCTGATTGATCCGCCAGGGGAATCATTTACCGAGATTTTCCTGAATCAATTGCAGCAATGCATGAATGTGCAGCAATTGGATTATGTAATTTTAGGTCACGTTAATCCTAACCGGATGGTGACGCTGAAAGCTTTGCTAGAATTAGCCCCCCAAATTACCTTTGTTTGTTCTAAAGCCGGTGCAGTTGCGTTACAAAATGCCTTACGGGAACACCAATGCAATGTTTGGGTACCCAAAGGCGAGGAACCCTTAGACTTAGGTCAAGGTCATCACCTGCAATTCATCCCCATCCCCACACCCCGTTGGCCCGATGGACAATGTACCTACGACCCCCAAAGCCGTATTCTATTTACCGATAAACTCTTCGGCGCCCATGTCTGCGGCGATGAACTCTTTGATGAAAACTGGAAACGCCTAGACGAAGACCGACGCTACTATTATGATTGTCTTCATGCCGCTCAAGCGCGACAGGTCGAAGTCGCCCTGAACAAATTAGTCCCGCTCTCGGCTAAAATGTATGCCCCGGGTCATGGTTCAATTGTCCGCTACAGCCTTAGCCGATTCCTCCATGACTATCGCCAATGGGGTCAGCAGCAAACCGAACAAGACTTGACAGTGGCGCTTATTTATGCATCAGCCTATGGAAATACCGCCACATTAGCCCAAGCGATCGCTAAAGGAATAACCAAAACCGGTGCAGCCGTCGAATCAATTAACTGTGAATTTGCCGAACCTGGGGAGATTGAAGCCGCAATTCAACGCTGTGATGGCTTTTTAATTGGTTCCCCTACCCTGGGCGGACATACGCCTACTCAAGTTCAAACGGCGTTAGGGATTGTCCTCTCCAATGCCGCGAAAACTAAACTGGCAGGGGTGTTTGGGTCTTATGGCTGGAGTGGCGAAGCCGTTGATGAAATTGAAAGCAAACTCTTAGATGCGGGGTATCGCCTGGGATTTGAACCGATTCGGGTTAAGTTTAAACCTGACGACGAGACAATTCAATATTGTAAAGAAGTCGGCACAGACTTTGCCCAGGCGCTGAAAAAATCCAAGAAATTCCGCGCCCCCAAACAAGCCGTCAGCAGTGCCCAAATTGACCGAACAGCCCAAGCTGTGGGACGAATTGTCGGATCATTATGTGTTGTCGCGGCGCAGCGTGGTAATGTCCGCAGTGGGATGTTAGCCTCATGGGTAACCCAAGCCTCATTCAATCCGCCAGGGATCACTGTCGCCATTGCCAAAGATCGGGCAGTTGAATCTCTAAGCCATACGGGAGATGGCTTTGTCCTGAATATCTTAAAAGAAGGGATGAATGTCCGGCGACACTTCTTGCAATCCTTTGCCCCAGGGGAAGATCGGTTTGCGGGGTTAGAGACGGAAACGGCGGAAAATGGGTGTCCGATTATCAAAGATGCCTTGGCTTATTTAGAATGTACAGTGCAGAGTCGGATGGACTGTGGCGATCACTGGTTAGTCTATGCCGTCGTCGATAATGGTAAAGTATTGCAATCAACCGGGATGACTGCCGTACATCACCGCAAATCGGGGAATCACTATTGATTTGTCATTTGTCATTGGGGATTGGTGGTTGGGGATTGGTGGTTGGGGATTGGGCGAAGCATTCGCGTTGAAACGTTGGTAGAAAACCGATAAATTTGGGCGCGAATGCTTCGCCCCTACGAATTACGAATGAATGAATGAATGAATGAATGCATGCATTTCCCCCATCTTCCTGTTCCCTGTATCCATGGAAAACAACGCTGTTCAACGATTTAGACAATCAACATCTGGCAAAATTGGTCTGGGAATCACGCTTACTATCATCATATTGGCGCTGTTGGCACCGATTCTCAATCCCTATAATCCCGCAACGGATCGCAATTATACAGCGCGGTTGCAACCCCCCAGCTTGGATCATTGGTTTGGCACCGATGGTTTAGGACGAGATATTCTTGACCTGGTATGGTATGGGTTACGCACGTCTTTATTTATCGGTTTAGTTTCCGTGGGATTAGGGCTAATCCTGGGGGTAGTGTTGGGGTTAGTCGCGGGTTATTTTCGGGGAGGGTTAGAAACTGTGATTGGTTGGGTAACCGATATCCTGTTAGCCTTTCCCTCAATTCTACTCGCGATCGCGATCGTTACTGTAACAGGTCCTCGTATCTCCAGTGTGATGATTGCTGTGGGTGTGGTGCAAGTCCCCATTTTCATCCGTTTGACTCGCTCTATGGTGCTATCATTACGGGAACAGGACTTTGTGCAAACCGTGCGATCGTTTGGTGCTACGCCGGGACGGATTATTGTTTATCATATCTTACCCGCTAGCTTGAGTCCTTTAGTCGTGCAAGGGACTCTTTCTATTGGTACGGCTACCTTAGAAGCAGCAGGTTTAGGTTTTTTAGGGTTAGGCGCCCAACCTCCCACACCGGAATTAGGAACGATGTTATCCGATGCGTTTAAGGGCGGCTATTCTCTATCATCTCCTTGGACAATATTATTTCCTGGTTTGTTTATTACCCTAACCGTTTTAGCCTTTAATTTACTCGGAGATGGTTTAAGAGACGCTTTAGATCCCCATATTTAGGGCTTGCTGAATAAGTCTTGTGGTGGGGGTAGGGAGCAGGGGGAGCAGAGGGAGCAGGGGGAGCAGGGGGAGCAGAGGGAGCAGGGGGAGCAGAGGGAGCAGGGGGAGCAGAGGGAGCAGGGGGAGCAGAGGGAGCAGGGGGAGCAATGATGCATTTTCCCTGATAGCGGTGCAAGGGTATGAAAGGGTTTTACTCTATTTCCTTGAAGCTGAACTAATGTGTATGCTACTCAAAGCCTTGATAGATAAGGGTTTTGCAGTTGTGCAGCAAGCCCTATTTAGGTAGAAGGGTAGGGACACGGCAATGCCGTTCCCTATTATAGCAGTAGACACATCGATTAGGACAAACAAACTGTTGTAGAGACGTTCCGCCGGAACGTCTCTACCATAAGATGCTTCCTAACCGCTATGGCGATTGCGATATCACCCTCGTCGTCTAAACTTAACCGAATCTGATATTACACAAGAGTTGGAACCATCAGCAGTTCAGCTTGGGGCATTTCAATCAGGGCTTCAACTGTCTCATTGGCGAAAGAGTCTCCTATCCCGATGCTATTTGTTAGGTTAATTTGCCTCACTTCACTAGCAGTAAAGGAGTCTAATACTTCTTGATTACTGGCTAAAGTCAGTTGCCCAATTGAGGCGTCAAAACCCCGATTACTGCCGTTCTCTTCCTCGATAAACAGAAGAGGGTTTCCTCTATTGTCGAAGACATCAACACTTGTATTGCCTAAAAGCTCATCACTCACCGACTCAACATTTGCCAACGTACCAGCAATATTCTGTATCGTTTCATTCACAAACAAGCCACTGGAATTAGCCGCATAAAGCTGACTTTTGGGGATAATCCCTTCCGATTGACTCTCACTTGACCAAGCCAGTTGTGCTACTGATTTTCCTTTGTTTTCATAGTAATCCATGCGAATTTCGTACTGTTGTCCCGCCTGTAGGTCAATCGTGCCACGATTATCGGTAACCCCATGGTCTGTCCAATTATCAATCAGGAGTTGGTCATTTACCCACAATCGAACCCCATCATCAGAAGAGGTTTTGAACTGATAGGTTTCTGAGTAAAGGGGTTCCACAAACCCTGTCCAACGTACCGAGTAGGTATCGGGATCTATCGCCGCATCCGGTGACCCTGAACCCCAGTTAAAGTCCACGGTTTCATCAGTACGAGTTAGTGCTAAGTCCGTAAAATTGCGGTTGTTGTAGTATTCGGCAGTTAAACCTGTACCGTTACCACTAACATCTAGACTGAGAGTATCAACAGCAGGAGAATAAAGCTGAGATTCAGGAATAATCTCCTTACTTTGACTCTCACTTGACCACAACAATTGTGCCACTGATTTGCCAAAGTTTTCGTAGTAGTCCATGCGGATGTCATACTGTTGACCCGCTTGCAGGTCAATTGTGCCACTATTTTCTGTAGCGGCGTGATTAGACCAATTATCAATCAGTAATTGGTCATCTACCCACAGGCGTACACCATCATCTGAGTTGGTGAAGAATTCATGGGTTTCTGAGTAGAGAGGTGCCACTGAACCCGTCCAGCGTACCGAGTAGGTATTGGAGTCTATCGCTGCATCCGGTGAACCTGAACCCCAGTTAAAGTTCACGGTTTCATCAGTGCGAGTTAGCGCTAAGTCGGTAAAATCGCGGTTATTGTAGTATTCAGCTTTTAACCCGTTACCGTTACCAGTGCTGGGAGGAGCGTTAATCGCCGGACTATCTAGAACCACATTGTCAACGGCAATGAAATCACTATCGGAAGTCTTTTTGTCAGCATTAACGCTGAAAACAACAAATTGATGACCATCACCAAAGTCTACATCCCACTCAAAGTTCGTCCAGTCAAAGGTAGAACCCCCGACTGTTTCTTCGAGTAACAGGGTTCGGTTCATAGGAATCGCTCCCGCCTGGGTTGGTCCATTAGAACTAATCCCACCGTGAAATTCTCCATCAACTCCCCAGAGGCGCACGGTAATCTCGTTGGCTTTGTCATCTCCCTCTGTATTCTTGATATCCAAGCTCAGAGTCTGCTGTCCCTGTCGAACCTGATTATCCTGGAAAATCTGCCCCAATGCGGTTTTCCAGGATTTGTCGGTGAAAACAGCCGCACCTCCATCACCAATATTCGGATTGCGCGACCAACCCGTACCCAGCCAACCTTCATTGGTTCGGGTACTATTAAGATTCCACTCCGGTCCACCAAATTCACCCGAATTGCTGAAGTCGCTATCGAGAATTAGGTTGGGATAGGCGGTTGGGGTAACCTGAATTTGTTGAGTTAAAGTGGTTGTTGCGCCTTGGCTATCCCACACCGTCAAGCTGACATTATGGGAACCCGTTGAATCAAATTGGTGATTGACTTGGCGACCAAATTGGTCGATAGTACCATCATTATCAAAATCCCAACCGTAACTTGCGATCGCGTTGCCAGCGAGTTCCAATGAGGCTGATGGGTCGCTATCGAATGAATCGCTAGCATCAAAGGTGACAACACCTAGACCACCCACTGACTCATAACTGAAAGCAGCAGTGGGAGCCAGGTTAGAAGCAGAACTTTCAAACTGAGTGTTGACAATCTCAAAGTAATCTGGAAAAACATCTGGGTCACCAAAGTTGCGTTGCTTCTTCGATAAGTTGTTGGTGTTGTTGGCGAAGTAGCTATCCTCTAGACGTGACCCCAGGAATGGTATTGAACCCGTACCAGAACCTTCAGCACCACCGCTACCTTCTCGCGGTAAGCGAATTCCCCGCTCAAAACCTTCAACCCGGATATCTTTAAACAGAAGGTCTTGTGCTGGACCATTGCTACCAATCCCATGACCGCGACCTGCGCCGTTAATCCCTAACTTCACAGGAACTGGATTCTCTGGGTCACCCACAATCAGCCCATCGACGAAATCAATCTGGGTACTGTACTGAATAAAGATTCCCTCGCCATAGATATTCCAGAGTTTGAAATTATCTACCAGAGAGCGAGCATCATGAGCTTCTTTCGTACCCGGACCAATAAAACCCAACTGACCATCATCATTTCGCTGATGGTTCCAGAAGATTATCCCCATATCGGAGTTATAACTCTCGAAACCGGATAGGCGGCGCAGGGGCACGTTGGTAACATCGAGAGTGTCTGGGTCATCATCAAAGGACGCCTGAGACAGGATTGGCTGTAGTTCCGGTGACATATTCTCAACCGCAACCGTGTCAGCCTCTCTGACTCGAGAGATTCCATCCACGCCGCTAAAGATATTAATCCCACCACCCGCAGCACTAATGGCAATATTGTCCACCATTTCCACTTGGGCAGCCCCCTGCACCCAGTATCCCTCGCCATTAAAGCCCATATCAAACAGGGGGACGCGGGCTTCATTGTCAAAAGTGGCTTTGGGATTGTCATCGCCTGTAGTTTTGATGGTAATGTTATTGCGCCACGCACCGAGTTCATTTCCGGCTTCTGCGGCAATTCCAGAACCTACTACGTCGAACACAACATTGTCTTCTAAAACGGCGTGGCTGTCATGATGCACCAGTCCCCACCCCGGACTGCCGACAATGGCGTTACCTTTGACTAGAGAGGGTGTGCTATTGATATCCTCAGCCCCAGTACGATGGAGATGCAAGGCATATCGCCCACGGGGATTTGTCCCGGAACCGGGTGAACCATCGACATTTTCTCCTGGGTCATCAGTCAACCTATTTTTATCCGTTCGTCCCAGGTTGTAGAATCCAGCGTTTTGTACCTCGACATCGGGGTTGTGCATGAACATCACATGACCCCGTTGCTGAGTGGGTACGGTTTCAGCGTTTTCGGTCTCGAAGATAACGTTCCGACTGGTGTTGGCAATGTAAAGCTTTAAGTCCTCGTCCTCGAATCCCTGGGGACGCTGGTGGTCAAATCGGAGGATGCTATTATCACCAGAGGTAATGTCGTTGTTGGTAAATTTAATCCGGTTTCCGTTAATTTCGGTGATGGTTAGCACCTCATCTTGAAACCGACTGTTATCTTCGTCAGAACCGTCGGGATTGTAGGATGTTCCACCTAACACTAATTGATCACCAACCCGCCAGCCTATGGGTGTATTCATGCCATCGGGCAGATTCAACACCAGTTCATTGTCACCAGCTGAGGCATCTGTTGCCAGTGATATAAAATCGAGTTTCTCTGCACCGTTAATTCTAACTTTACCGTGAGTAACAACGCCGCGACTAATCAGGGTTGAGTCCCAATTGGTATCAATTTCTCCGTTGTCGGCAATGACAATTCTGGCAGTTTTGTCGGATTGAATCGGGTTAGTTTCACTGCCAATTGTTAATGTACTAGTCGGTGATGCGATAAACGTGTCTACGACTATTTTGGTGTTGCGGTTGTGGGCGAATTCCAATGTTCCGTCCACACGCACGGTTTCTAGACGAGTGTCACTCTCGGCGTCGTAGGTGACATGAACACCTTCAGAAATGACGACTTTAGCATCAGTTCCAGGAACCTGACCTTGCTGGAAGGTATTGGGATCAAACCAAGACCCATCATTTACGGCGACATGAGTTGCCGCTGAATGGGGGACTAAATCCAATAATCCGAGATGTTCGGTTTGCTTGACTGGATGGTCTTGATGAGGAAGATTTTGATTATGTTGCATGCTCATCATTGATGTGTCGGCAATCTCAGCTAGGTTGGTTTCTAGTTGCATAATGTTGCTGTTAATCTGTGTAGTCAGTTAATTTCCAGAAAGCAGTCATCGTTTGATGGCTATTCGCTATCGCTGACAACCAGGATCGGCATACACACTTGAATCGACTAGACGTTGTATAAACTTCACAATCGATTCCCTTATTTAAATTAATAACATCAATTCTTATAGATTTTATTAAATAAAAAAAATCTATACGGGATCTTTATACTATAGCTAGACAATAATATATATTCCTTTTGTATTTATAAGAATTCTTAGATTTTGTTAAAAAACGCAGAGCTTCTACTATTATTATGAAAATAATATGAAGGTTTTCAGTAAGGCGACATCCCTCTTTTTGCAGAAATACTATTTTCTGGTGAGATGGGTATCCTGCCCACCCTTATGGGCAAGGGAGATGCCTACCCGACAAGCGTAGATGGGTTGATGTATGCTATCGGACTCAACTAAGCCTAGAGCCAAGCTTTTATAATCTAAAATGGGAAGACCCGTGGCATGATAGAATAAAAGGATATATTCAAAGAATATTTAATTTTAATTAGAGCGTTAAGTCCCCATTACTGAAAGGACTGGGGAATTTATTGTGTAGAATCGAGAGACACCGTCTATCGCTGGTGATCGTGCATCAGTCATTTATAAAGTCGGTCTATTGTATTAATCCCAACTGCCCCCGTCCCTATCCTCAACCTGGGGACTCTAAGTTTTGTAGCAGTTGTGGGTCAATGCTGCGTCTAAATAATCGCTACGTTCCTCTCCAGCTTTTGGGTTTAGGGGGATTTGCGGCAATTTACACGGTTTGGGATCAGCAGGCTCAGACTGAAAAAGTATTGAAACTTTTAGTAGAAACGTCACCCAAGGCGTTGCAGCTTTTTGAACAAGAAGCCGCCGTATTGCAACGTCTAAAGCATCCGGGTGTGCCTAAAGTGGAGTCCGATAGCTATTTTACCGTAAGTTTGGGAACATGCCAACAGCGCTTACTTCCTTGTCTGGTTATGGAAAAAATAAACGGTGAGACGCTGGAGGCTATCTTGAACCGTTATCCTCAGGGATGTCCGGAAACCTTGATTATTAATTGGCTCTACCAAGCGGCTGATATTCTACAGGAGTTACATGATTTGGGAATTATTCACCGTGACATTAAACCATCAAACTTAATGGTGCGAGAGGAGACAGGTCAACTGGTGGCGATTGATTTTGGCGGCGCGAAACAAATTGGCGCGATACCCCTGGGGAAACAGAATTGTTCCACACGCTTAATTTCTCCAGGTTACAGTCCCCCCGAGCAGATTGCGGGGGATGTGGTGGGACCGACGGCTGATTTTTATGCCTTAGGGCGTACCATGATTCAATTACTCACAGGTCAAGATTTGGCGGAATTACAAGATCCGGCGACGGGTGAATTTCACTGGCGCGATCGCACGAAAGTCCGTCGGGGTTTAGCCAACTTACTTGATAGTATGATCCGCCTTGATCCCCAAAAACGACCCGCTAAAGCCGCCGATATTCAACGACGTTTAGTGGTCAATTGCCGTTTAAGTAGAAAATCGTCTTCCTCATCATTCTCATTATTTCAGGCGCTGACTAAAGCCGCCGGAACAGCACAGGAGATTTCTCTTCGAGTTCTGATTACGTGCGCTCAAGTTATCTTTAGCCTAGTGCGCTGGCTATGGCGAGTCTTTATTAGCATTGTTCTGGCGTGCTTAGATACCCTCGGGGAAATGGTGATGGCGGGAATTGGCGCAGTTTTTGGCGCAACCACTGGGTTTGCTTTGATTAACCGGACAATTGTCGGCGATAGCTTTGCCGATTGGATGATCGGACAATGGACTCTAATGGCTCCCGAAATTCAAATTATCCCCTGGCGGGAACTCATCATGTTTGCTTGTGCGGGTTTGGGAACGGCTTGGGGATTAACTGAGGCGGGGGGATTTGGTCAACAGAAACGGCGTCTAATCGCTGGAATAACCGGGATTTTCGGGTATGGTGTGGGTTGGTTTATTTGGCAGGCGTCAATATCGTATTCACCGAGGGAACAATTGGCAGGATTGGGGGATCTTTGGCAGGTATCCCTATCCTATACTATTGCCGATCGCTTACTGGGTTTAGTCACGGCTGTTGCGGTTATTCCCCTGGTGTTAGGATTAGGCTTACCGAGTCATTACCTGGTTCACGCCGCCGTAGCCGCATCGGGTACGGGTATGATATTTTCCGGGTTAGTTCGGTTAAATATATTGCCGTTGGAGGTATTAGTTCATATCTTTTCCTTCTCTGATGTTAGTTGGTCGGATTTTATCAATACCATTAGTTTTTTTGGTTTACTCGGTATTACCATAGGGTTCTGGTTAGGCGTGAGTTATTATCTGCTGGTTCCTGTACTGCGCTTGCTGGGGTGGCGATGATCATTTGACTGTAGCACTGCACAATCTGGGCGCGAATGCTTCTGTCCTAGGAAGGCTACGAATGCGATGAACCGATACTCTAGAATTTATGCTCAATTGCCCGATTCAGATTCCACGCTGCACTAATTAAGGACACATGGGTAAACGCCTGGGGAAAATTGCCCAAAGCTTCACCACTTGAACCCGTTTCCTCGGCATATAATCCTAAATGGTTGGCATAACTGAGCATCTGTTCAAAAATCAGTCGAGCGCTGTCAAGCCGCTTCTTGTCTACTTTTCCCGCCCTAGTCAACGCCTCAACTAGCCAGAATGTGCAGAGATTAAACGTTCCTTCTGTCCCCAAAATACCATCTGGCGCTTCTTCTGGATTATATCGATACACTAAACTATCCGAAACCAGTCCCCCTAGTTCTGGTGAGCAATTAATCGCATCCAATGTTTTCAACATCCGGGGATCAGTGGGAGACATGAAGAACACCAAAGGCATAATTAGGTTACTGGCATCTAGGGACGTGCTACCGTAATATTGAACAAAAGCCTGACGCTCCTCACTCCATCCCTTTGCCATAATTTCTTCATAGATGCGATCGCGTTCCTTGAGCCATCGCTGGTGATCTGCCGGAAATGAGCGCTTTTGAGCCAAACGTAACCCCCGATCGAGGGCTACCCAACACATGAGATTAGAGTAAATAAAATCTTTGCGTCCCCCTCGTGTTTCCCAAATTCCTTCATCTTGGCGTTGCCAATTATCGCACACCCAATTCAGTAACCGCCGTAGGGATAGCCACAAATCATAGGAAATCTCTGTTCCATATTTGTTGAACAAATACACCGAATCCATCAACTCGCCATAAATATCAAGCTGTAACTGCTGATAAGCCCCATTGCCAATCCGAACCGGGTAAGATCCCTTATACCCCTCCAGGTGATCCAGAATTTCTTCATCGAGATTATGATATCCATCAATCCCATACATAATCTGCAACGGATCATCTGAATCCAACTCCTGACAGCGATTTTCCAAGAAAAGCATAAACTGAGCGGCTTCCTCAGTAAACCCGATACGGAGTAAGGCATACAGAGTAAAGGATGCATCTCGAATCCAGGTATAGCGGTAATCCCAATTTCGAGTACCACCAATCATTTCGGGTAAGCTGCAAGTCGGCGCGGCTATAATTGCTCCCGTGGGTTCGTAGGTGAGCAACTTCAACACCAAAGCTGAACGTTCCACCGTCTCGCGCCATCGACCATCATAAGTACATTTAGCAATCCAGCGTCGCCAATACGCCACCGTATCGTCAAAGAGTTGAATCGCTTCTTGATGGCGCAGCGGCAAAGTACAACCCCCCTCCGGGTCAGTTTCTTGCAGCACAAAAACGGCAGTTTGTCCAGCCTCCAACGTAAATTCGGCAAAAACGCCGCGCTCATCCTGTTTTAACGGGATGTCCGTCACCAATCCCAAACTCAGAGACGGCGACTTAAAACACGCCCCCGTGGATGAGAGAATCGTCTTGTGGCGATCGCGGGCATAATTAAAAGCAGGATAACATTCTAAGCGAAACTTCATCTGGCAGCGAACCCCTTTAACTTGCCGCACTAACCAGTGATAACCTTGCTGATTAACTGGTACACCAACAGGCATAAAGTCAATAATCTCACCCACCCCACAAGATGCCAAGAAGCGAGTCACCAACACATTCGTTTCGGGCCAATATAACTGTTTATGAGTGACTCCATCCACACAGGGAGAAATCTTAAAATGACCTCCTTTCTCAGCATCCAGTAATGCGGCAAAAACGCTAGGAGAATCGTGGCGAGGAAAGCAAAACCAGTCAATCGAACCCCCTAAGCCAACTAAGGCTGTGGTGTGCATATTGCCGATAATGCCGTAATTCTCGATAGATTGATATGCCATTGAATTATGAATGTTGAATTTTGACCGGATAATAGGGTTACAAGCCTCCCCCTGCCATCGGGATTTTCAAGGTTTCCGAATATTCTCTCTCATGAGTGTATACTATAAAAGTAGTCTAGCACAGGCGAAAATTCGTGAGTATCGCCAATCAAGCAATTGATACCTATCACGTAAAGTGATGCTAGTACGTGAGGAGCGAAAGACCTCTTGAAAAACGCATGGGCTTAAACGAGTGCCGATACCAGAAAAGTAAAAACATTAGTCAATCATTAGACTAAAGACAAGCTTACTGTCGGGCGGACAGGAACGTAGGGAAAGAGAGAAACGGATGTGTTAGACACTCTTAGTAAGTACCTAAACGCTTGAGGAGCAGGCTCCCTCTGGGGTTATCTAAATTAAGCTCGATACTTAGTAGTACTCTACGGGTATTTGGTTTAAGTATTACCGAAAGGATAGATAATTGCAAGGTGTGTCCGTGAACCAAGAATCCTCTCCCTAAAGGTGAGAGGAGCGTCAATTTGTATTCTCTGTTCCTTGACAAATGACGAATGACTAATCCCCAATTTCCGCCAATTCCAACCAACGTTCTGTTGCTGTATCAATTGTCTGAGTCAAGGTTGCTAATTTATGATAAAGTTCCTGAACCTGATTAACTTTACCAGGAGACGCATTATACAGCGCTTTCTCCACCTCCGCCTTCTGAGCTTCTAGTTGGGGAATCTTTTCTTCTAATTCTTCAAACTCGCGTTGTTCCCAATTAGAAAGCCGACGTGGTTTCCCCTTACCAGATGATTGAGTCTTCCGCGTTGCTCCATTATACTCTTCTGATTTCTGTTGAATTTTAGCACGTTCTTCAGCCGCTGCCGCTGCTTCCGCTTCTTTATAATCAATATACACAGAATAGTTACCCGGATACTGACGCAGAATCCCGCCTGACTCTAAGGCAAAGATTTTGTTGACGGTGCGATCTAAAAAATAGCGATCGTGAGACACCACAATCACACAACCATTGAAATTTTCTAGATAATCTTCCAACACCGAAAGCGTTCGCACATCTAAATCATTGGTCGGTTCATCCAGAATCAGCACATTAGGAGCACTCATTAATACTCGTAACAAAAATAGGCGGCGCTTTTCTCCTCCAGAAAGTTTATAAATAGGAATGTATTGTTGATCCGGTGGAAACAGAAAACGCTCTAACATTTGCGAGGCAGTAATCAGTGTTCCATCCCCCGCTTTCACATATTCTGCTACTTCTTTTAGATAATCAATTACCCGCTGATTTTCCTGGATTGCCGCCAATAAATCATCAGAATGCTGGTCAAAATAGCCGAAGTGAATCGTTGCCCCAATATCAACCTCACCCGAATCCGGTTCAATCCGTCCTGTGATAATATCCATTAACGTTGATTTGCCACTGCCATTTTCGCCAATAATACCAACGCGATCATCAGGGCTAAATTCGTAGGTAAAGTCTTTGATTAAAATTCGATCGCTATACCCCTTAGAGACATTCTCTAACTCAATTACTTTATTGCCAATCCGGCGACTCGCTGTCGAAATATCGACCTTGCCTTGAGCCTGTTTAAACTCTTGATCCTGCATCTGATGGATGCGATCAATTCGCGCTTTCTGCTTGGTACTCCGAGCTTTGGGTCCTCGTTTGAGCCATTCCAACTCTCGCCGCAATACCCCCTGATGTTTACGTTCTTGACTCGCGGCGGCTTCTTCGGCGAGAGCTTTTTTCTCTAAGTAGTAGGCATAGTTGCCATTGTAGGTATAGATGTCACCTCGGTCAATTTCAATAATCCGATTGGTGACTTGATCCAAAAAATAGCGATCGTGGGTAATTAATAGAATCGCCCCCGGATAGGATTTCAAATACCCCTGTAACCATTCCACAGATATGGCATCTAAATGGTTGGTGGGTTCATCCATCAATAACACATCGGGTTCTGATAGTAAGGCTGTCGCCAAAGCAATGCGCTTACGGTAACCTCCGGATAAATTGCCAATTGGCGTGTCAAAGTCTTGAATTCCTAGCTTGGTGAGGATGACTTTGGCACTGGTTTCTAAATCCCAAGCGCCTAGAGTTTCGATGCGCTGCGTCACCTGAGATAAACGCGCCATGACTTGTTTATCGTCTGAATTTTGTGCCAATTTGTGGGATAATTCCTCATAATCCCGGATCAGTCTCATCTGTTCGCCACTATCGGCAAAGATCTGTTCTAATACAGTGCGGCTTTCATCTAAGTCAGGTTGTTGGGGTAAGTAGGCAATTCTCGCGCCGGGATTGACAATAAATTGACCGCCATCAATGGATTCGAGTCCAGCAATCATTTTTAATAGAGTAGATTTGCCCGATCCATTGGTACCGATTAAGCCGACTTTATCGGTAACATCGAGGCTAAAGCTGGCATCTTTGAGGATTTCTTTAATGCCAAAATCTTTTTTAACGGATTGCAGCGTGAAGACACTCATTAGGGTTTTAAATTGATCCTATGTCTAAATTTGTCCTGTTTATAATGTTTCCCATAAGGATGAGGTACTGATGTGAGGGCGCAAGGATGGTGCCCCGGAGAGCGCCCCTTATCTGGGTGTACCATCAGCACTTAGGAACCGCTAGATTGATTGATGGGAAAACAGTTTGTACTTCTCTACACGTCATCTTCTGTTGTATCGTTCGTCTATCATACCTGTAGTTATTGGGACAAAAACCTTACTCTTGTATTCTTTTACCCTTTTACCCCTTCCCCACTATACACAACCGATGCTACCGGAGTTGATATTATCCCTCATTTTCACGCTAGCACGTTCACATTAAATTTGCGATCGCCACATCTCCCCTCCCCTGCTTCGAGATGTAGCAGGCTACGTCTGCTTCCCGATTCTGCTGCACTCGGTTTGCGTTACCTGATGACGATAGCTGAATAGTTTTTCGAGTTGCGCGTCTACCCACCAACCCAGTAGCATCTCGACTAGCCATCCTCCCAGTAATCCATACTCAATTGTATCGGTTAAGCGGGTTTTGCCTGATTCTTGAGTAAATTGGTGGCGATGAACCCAATACGCCATCTTGGATGAGATGATTCGTACTGCTCGTTTTGTTAGGAATTCGTGCCTCAGATACTGGATGGATAAAAAAGGGGTTAACAGGTATGACCTCAACAAATATTGCAAGGTACTCAGAGAACAATTTGAATGGTGTAAAAAGCTCTCAGCGCAAGCTTGTCA